>DATFRK010000404.1:0-4687 GCA_035263325.1 Pyrinomonadaceae bacterium
AATAACCGGCGCCGAAAATCAGCATCAACGTTCCCATCTGATTCATGTTTGTCAGCATCGGTTCGACGCTGCCGTTCGCCAATCTTACTTCTCCGTTGCCACCGAATAATTTACTTACTAAGAAAGTGAAGAGGAATTTTAGCGGATAAACGTAAAAGAGAATCACCCAAAGCAAGGCGGCGTTTAGCCAGATGGTCGTATTGTCCTGGAGTCCATAACGACGGAAAAATCTGTGTTGATTGAACCAGACGAGAAAGAGCAAGAGGAAGCTGATCGCAAACGCGGCGAATCCGCTCATGGTTGCGGCCAACTCGTTGAAAGTCTTGGGCACCTCGAGCGAGACCACCAGGAGAGTGATTGCGAACCCAAAGACCGCATCACTGAGACCCTCAATCCGAGAGATCTCCTCGCTCCGCCAGCGAAAACCAACATCGCTGCCAATTCGCTTTTCAATTAACTTTTTTCGAATCATCTGCTCTCCACAGGGCTATCGGTTGCGCAGAGTATCGGTTGGTCTAATTTGTTTGCGAAAGAAGGGTGTGTTCAACGAGTCTATTAAAGACCTCACTTGGGGGCGCACCGACAAAGCGTTTTACGAGCTGACCGTTGCGATCGAAAACAAAAGTCTGGGGAATAGCATCGTCGTTGCCAAGTAGAAGCAGGCTGAGATCGTCATCGGGAACAGCCAGTGGATATTGAATACTAAATTCCCTGGCGAAGTTTGCCACCTGGCCCAGGTCGTTTGGACCACCTACGTTGAGGCCGATAACTCGTAGACCATCGTTGTTATGACGCCTTTGCAGGTCAACCAAATTGGGAATCGTTTCGCGACAGGGACCACACCAGGTGGCGTAAAAATCAAGTACCAGGACCTTACCTTTATATTCTGAAACGATACTGCGTTGTCCGTCGGCAATTTCCCAACCCATTTGTCCCAGTGACTTGCCGTTAAGAGGCGGCATGGGCAGAGCAGTATTCGGTTGCTGCGATATCACCGGTGTCTCCGGCGACTTGTTTTCTGAGCAGGCAGCAAGCACGGTTAGACACAACAAGCCAGCCAGGATTTGGCAGTGAACAAAACGCAGGTGTTTGAACATCACTGATTGGTTGCGAACGAAGGTATTCTACCCGATCGCTTTGTCAGACGCTTCGCCGGCGAAGTGCTCAGAGTCGGACTTACACCCTCCCGCCTTTAACCATCATCATCCGCATCAAGCGTGTTACCAGGCGAGTCGCCCTGCTTATCAGGCACTGGTTCGCCGGGAACGCGGTATTCACCCTCTACCCAGCGTCCCAGGTCAACGAGCTGGCAACGCTCTGAACAGAATGGCCGAAAGGGATTATCTTTCCACTCGACTGGTTTACCGCAGGTTGGGCACTTCATCTATCTTGCAGACCGGGCTGGCTTACTAGACGAGGGAAGCAGGTCGCTTAATCAAAATTCGTCGTTTGACGAACTCGATCGTACCTTCGCGTCGCATGGCATTCAAACGGACGGTTACACTTTCTCGGGTAGACCCGACGATCGAGGCAATTTCGCGGTGAGGGAGGGGAATATCAATAAGGACTCCGTCGGGCTCGGAAACCCCATAGCGGGCTGAAAACTCCTCCAAAAGACGGTCAAGACGGGCCGGAATAGCATTCAAAGCGAAATCGGCCAGGCGGCGCTCCGCATGGTCAAGCCGTTGACCGATCAATCGGAAAGTGTAATCATGAAGTCTGTCATCCTCAGCCATCCCCCGTTTGAAATCCCCGACTTGGATTCGTAAAAGGCGCGAATTTTCGTAAGCAATTGCGGAATTTGCGCGTTGCCCCGCAGTCGAGTAAAGCGCCGACTCACCGAACAGCGATCCTTCGGGCAAGATGTCGATTACTGCTTCCCGGCCCGTATCCGCCTCGATACGACAGAGCTTAATCCGGCCGTGAATTATGGCGTACAGGCAGTCCGCCGGTTCACCGGCACGGTAAACAAAACGGCGACGACGGAAGTCTAAGACGACGGAAGAACGAGCCAAATCTGAAACCAGGGCGTCATCAAGTGTTGAGCCAAAATCAAACTGACGGATTATTTCAGCGCGATCGTCGGGACCGAGATCCCGCGCTCGCTTTTGCGCGGCTTTCATCTGCCTATCCCTCTAGGGGTCGAGTTAAAGGTACTTTGTCGAAAGTGTCTGTTTCAGCGCGACTTTTTTATCCAAGGTGGTTTTGGGGGCGGGTTAGTTTCACTTGTCGTGAGGAAAACCCGCTCGGTCTTTCCCGCCGCGGCGATTGCTCTCAGCTATTGTCTGTCTGCACGGACTCAAAAACGGGGTTGGATCTGAACGAACACTGATTGAATTGGCGAACTGTAGCATGAAGGCAAATAGGGGTGCAAGAACAATGGCCCAAATTTCTGGTCCTATTGAATCAAAATCCAACATTCTCGTAGTCGACGACAACCCCGATAAACTGGGTCTTTTGCAGACTGCCTTGTCGATGGCCGGTTACCACGTCCGCACTGCCTCTGACGGGGAGGAAGCGATTGCGGCCATCGAAGCCTACCAGCCAGATTTGGTGATAACTGACGTAATGATGCCGCGAATGAATGGCTTTGAACTGGCGGAACGGATCCGCGCCAATCCACTTACCAAGTTTATCCCAGTCATCATGCAAACCGCCGCGGGACATCGAGTTGAAGATTTGCGCCGGGCGTCTGAAGCCGGCGCCCTGGGGTATATCACTGATCCTACAGACCTTAATCTTTTGCTTGCGCGCACCAGGACGCTACTCGACTTCAAGGCCTATCTTGATGTTTGCGAGGAAGCAGCGTTTACGGATCACTTGACCGGGCTCGCTAACCGACGGCGATTTGAACGCCAGCTAGATCGGGAAGTCAGTCGCACACAGCGGTACGGACATCCCCTGACCTTGCTGATGCTCGACCTCGATAACTTCAAGAATCTTAATGACAATTTCGGTCACAATGCTGGCGACGAAGCAATGCGGCGAATTGGCAAGGCCTTGCGCGAAGGTACCAGAGGCATCGATCTAGCAGCCCGCATTGGTGGTGAGGAGTTCGCTGTGATTCTGGTGGAAACGAGTCATCGGGCCGGGTTGGAAGTGGCCGAACGCCTTCGCCTCGCTATTGCCGGGTTATCGATTCCCCTGGCGGGTCAAATAACTGCCAGTTTTGGTGTTGCGGAATGCCCGTTGAACGCGCAAACTGCTGCTGATTTGTTGAGTTGCGCTGACGCTGCTCTTTATGAGGCCAAGCGGAACGGGAAAGACCGGGTGGTCGGTCAGATCGTCTGGGAATCGAACTCAGGACGCGCGGCAGACGTACAAATCAGCGCGGAATAGAAACGTTTCTCTCCCCCGAGGTTGACGAATGGCAGATTACAAAGAAAAGTTTGAGGAATGGCAGCAGGCTGCCCGCCGGAAGGCGCGAGAGCTGGACGAAAAGTTTTCGATTTCGGACCTGATTGATGAGGGAGCACGAGTGGCTGGTGAGGCTGCTCGACGAGGCGCCGAAACGGTCGCCAACGGCGCTGACCGATTGCGCACGGAAGCCGAGAAGCTGGGCGATGAAGATGAAGTGGGTGACGCAGCCAAGCGAGCAGCCAGCGATACAGTGCGCGGCGTTAAGAAAGCGGGCGAAGCCGTGCGGAATGTTGCTGACGAGGCAGGAAAAAGAGCTGGCGAAGTGTTTGGCGACGCGAAAAACTACTACGATCGCGCGTCGCAAATGTATGACACGGGAGCTAAGTTTACTCGTGCTTCTACAGCTGCAACCTCGGGATTCTTTAAGGCTCGAGATTGGGTGAAAGAGAATCCTGGCAAGGCAGCGCTGGTCTCCTTTTCGTTGGTGCTGGGAATCAGAGCCGGTGCGTCGTTCCCGGGCCTCGATTCAGTTCTACTTGGCGCGCATCCGCATTGGCTGACCCATTCTGCTTTGCCGGTCTATGGTCTGCAAAAGGCCAGTCAGAAGTTCGATAGCTATCTGAAGAAGCAGGAAGAGCTCATTAGTAAAGGTGAACTAAGTGAAGCCGAGCAACAGCGGGTCGAATTTGAGCGCAACATTACGAAATATGTCGGTGCGCCACTCCTGGGTGCATTTAGTTGTGCGGCTGGCGCGGCTATGTGGGCCCAGATTTTTCAGCCGGGTGCAATTACCGGTGCGCCGATCAGCTGGCTACTCGGTGGGAACCCGTTTTTAGACGGTGTTTGGTTGTTTGCGAATGGCGTGATCTGCTTCCACCAGGGCTATAAGTTTTTCATGATCGCCCTGGCTGATCAGGCTGAAGTGGCTCGCGTGGTGAAGGAGATAAAGGGGCTACTGCCGGCTAGCGTCTCGTAAAGAAGTCCAAAGTCCAACGTCCAATGTCTGAAGTCTGTGAAACGAAACAGGCTTTTGACATTGGACGTTGGACATTGGACTTGGGTTCTAGGAGATCGTAATCGGGAACGGCCAGAAGCAGAGCGCGAACACGATCAAGGTCAGGATAGCGACCAAAACCCTTTTTCCACCCAAGGGCTCCATGATACGCGGTTGCGGATGCTGCATCCGCAGCATAACTCCCAGTAAAACTGCATAGAGAAACCCGCTGGGACTGTGGTGCCACCAGAACCCGAGTATCGCCAGTACACCCATCGTGACAAATGCCACGCGGCCAATAATTCGGTGCGTCTCCTGACCGAAGACCGCAAA
>DATFRK010000405.1:0-3727 GCA_035263325.1 Pyrinomonadaceae bacterium
TAGGCGTCGTAGGGCCCATGAGAATTGAATATGCGCGGATCATGGCTATGGTAAACTACATGGCACGCTTGATTGAACAGCGTTTAAGTGAGCAGGTCGCATCTTGATTGGTCTGAGAGAGTCAGTCCTTCCTAATGGCACCGGATAATAAAGACAACCAACGAAACCGCATCCCAATCAAGTTCATCGATGAAGATCGAGGCGGAGATTTGTCGTCTGAGGATCCGGACAACATGGATCCGGACGACGATCTAGATCGCGAAACGCTTCTCGATGAGCCCTCGCGGCCTTCGCCAACTCCGGACATCGAAGCGATCCCAGGCGGGCCGGTCACTGCCGAGTTGGTCGCCACGAGGTCAGAATTAAAGCGAGTTGAAGCCGAGAACGCTGACCTAAAAGATAAAGTGGCACGACGCCAGGCCGACTTCGAGAACTACCGCAAGCGAGTTGATCGTGAGCGTAGCGAGACCTACAACCGGGTGGTAATCGACATTGCCGGGAAGCTTTTGCCGGTGCTCGATAATTTAAAGCGCGCGCTGGATGCCGAGGCCTCAGTCGAAGCTACTGAATCCGATGAATTTCGCCATTTTTTGAGTGGCGTAGATCTCATTTACAAACAGTTGAACGGAGTGCTGGAGGCCTTTGGCGTACAACCAATCGCTGCAGTGGGTGAAAAATTCAATCCCCATGTGCACGAGGCGGTAGACGTCCAGGCATCAGATGAACACGAGCCAGATACCGTTTTGCAAGAGATCGTCGCCGGTTACAAATTGGGAGATAAGTTAATCCGCCCAGCTCTGGTAAAGGTTTCCACCAAAAACTAAAAGTTAGAAAGATCGATACAAGACCACAAGCGGCATGGGAAAAGCGATCGGAATCGATTTAGGCACCACGAACTGCTGCGTTGCTGTTTTGGAGGGCGGCGCTGTTCAGATTGTGCCTAACAAAGAAGGCGGTAGAACTACCCCGAGCGTGGTAGGGTTCACTGATAAGGGTGAACGCCTTGTCGGGCAGATCGCCAAACGCCAGGCAGTAACCAATGCTGCCAATACTGTTTATGCAGTCAAGCGTTTGATCGGTCGCAAGTTTAATTCACCTGAAGTGCAGCGGATGCGCGGGACCTCGGCGTTTGAGATCGTGGATTCACCCAATGGCGACGCGCGAGTGCGCGTGCAGGGGCGTAGCTATAGTCCGCCAGAGTTGTCGGGCATTGTGTTGCAGCGGTTGAAAGCAGCCGCCGAAGATTTTCTTGGTGAACCTGTTACTGATGCGATCATCACCGTCCCCGCGTACTTCGACGACACGCAACGTCAAGCGACGAAGGATGCGGGAAAGATTGCGGGCCTGAGAATCGAGCGAATCATCAATGAGCCGACCGCCGCGGCCCTGGCTTATGGATTGGGAAAATCACAAGTTGAACGCATTGCCGTGTACGATCTCGGTGGCGGTACTTTTGATATTTCGATTTTGGAAATGAATGATGGTGTTTTCGAGGTGCTCTCTACTTCGGGAAATACTTTTCTGGGTGGCGAGGATCTGGATGAGCGGATCATGCATTGGATGGCCGACCAGTTCCTGCAAGATACGCAAATAGACCTGCGGCAAGATCGCCTGGCTTTGCAGCGATTGAAGGAAGTTGCGGAACGCGCGAAGTGTGAACTGTCATCTACCACCGAGACAAATATTAATCTTCCTTTTATCGCCGCGGATGCGACCGGACCTAAGCACTTCAACAAGTCGCTTACTCGCGAACAGTTTGAGACTCTCGTCAAAGATCTCGTCAACCAGACCATTGAACCCTGTAACACAGCGCTGAGAGAGGCAAAGTTACAAGCCTCGGACATCGACAAGGTAATCCTGGTCGGCGGGCAAACACGTTCACCAATTGTCGAACGAACCGTCGAGAAGATTTTTGGCAAGAAGGCCTCGGCGGAAATCAATCCCGACGAAGTGGTGGCGATGGGCGCCGCGATCCAGGGAGGAGTTTTGAGTGGAGATGTTAAAGACATCGTCTTGCTGGATGTACTGCCACTCAGCCTCGGCCTGGAAACTCGGGGTGGTTTGTTTACGAAGATCATTGAACGCAATTCGACCATCCCCCTACGAAACAGTCTGACGTTCACGACGGTGGTTGATAACCAGTCGTCAGTTGAAATTCACGTGCTCCAGGGTGAACGCGAGGTCGCCCAGGGAAACAGGTCACTCGGAAAGTTCGAGTTGGTCGGAATTCCCCCGAGCCCTCGAGGCGTGCCTCAGATCGACGTTTCCTTTGAAGTGGATGCAAATGGTATCGTTTCCGTTTCGGCTCAGGACAAAGCTACTGGCCGCGAGCAGCAGATGCGTATCACCCCTACCTCGGGGTTGACTCCTGATGAGATTGAACGCTTAATCCGCGAAGCTGATAGTTTTGCCGAGAGCGATCGGGGTGCGAAAGAGATGGTCGTGTTGCGGAACAAACTCGATTCACTGCTGCGAAACACGCAAAAGTCATTTGCCAAGTTTGGTGGCCTGCTCTCGCAAAATGACCAGGAGATTGCGGAAAGCGTTTTTAAGGAGGCGGAAGCGGCGACCAAGTCTGAGAATCTCGAGCAGATCAATAAGACATTGAACACCCTGGAACGAACTGCTTCCAAACTCACCTCCGCTATGATGAATTCAGGCACAAGTCCAACTGCTTGAGTGACTCTGTATTCGATATCCCAAGCTGATTAGCATTTTGAAAGGTATTAGTAGAACTGGATGAGTAAACGTGACTATTACGAAGTGCTGGGCGTAACTCGCAGTGCTTCAGATCAAGAGATAAAGAGTGCGTATCGGCGCCTCGCGGTGAAGTATCACCCGGATAAGAATCCGAACGACGCGGGCGCAGAGGAGAAGTTTAAGGAAGCGGCCGAAGCCTACGGCGTCTTGTCCGATGGAGAACAACGCCGACGTTATGACCGCTTTGGTCATGCCGGCGTTTCCAGTAGCGCGGGCAGTTGGGGAGCGCCTGGCTTTGGCGGTATTGAAGACATCCTGGGCGACCTTTTTGGGTTTGGTGATGTGTTTGGCGGTGGGCGAGCTGGATCAAGACGCTCTACGGCTCAACGAGGTGCTGACCTACGCTACGATTTGGAGATCACCCTCGAAGAAGCAGCCAGCGGCATGACGGCGCAACTTCGTATTCCCCGTCTTGAGGGCTGTGAAACCTGCAAGGGTTCCGGTGCGGCTGAAGGTACCCAACCTGAGACTTGTCATACTTGTGGTGGTACCGGACAGGTTCGGTATCAACAAGGATTCTTCTCAGTTGCTCGCACCTGTCATGCTTGTCGCGGTGCTGGTCGGGTGATCAAAACTCCCTGTACCACGTGCAACGGGGTGGGCCGAGTTGAGAAGGAAAAGCAGATGGAGGTCAAGATTCCTGCGGGAGTCGAGACTGGTTCGCGCTTGCGGGTCCAGGGAGAAGGCGAGGCCGGAACCCAGGGTGGCGGTCCGGGTGATCTCTACGTGGTGATCCACGTTGCCGAACATGACCAATTTGAGCGACAAGGTAGCAACCTCTACGAGGCTGTGCCCGTAACGTTCACACAGGCAGCCTTGGGAGCCGAGATCATGGTGAAGACGCTGAGTGGCGAGGAAAAGCTCAAGATCCCAATGGGAACGCAAACTGGTACGGTGTTTCGCTTGAAGGGCAAAGGGATGCCGGCTTTAGGTGGCCGCGGGCGCGGCGATCTCTTTGTTTCCGCGA
>DATFRK010000406.1:0-4141 GCA_035263325.1 Pyrinomonadaceae bacterium
AACGTCGCGCGTTGGTTACAGGAACGAGGCATCGCCGCATTTGTACTCAAGTACCGGCTGATGGAGAAGAAGGGCGAAGGTATTCCGACGAATATGAATATGGACGAAGCCGGCAAGTTTGGTATTGCCGACGGAATCCAGGCCATCAAAGTGGTGCGACAGCATGCGGCGGAGTGGGGTGTCGTCCCTGACAAGATTGGTTTCATCGGTTTCTCTGCCGGGGCCATGGTGAGCAGCGGCAACTTATTGCAGCCGGACGAGGCCGCGCGACCAAATTTCTCGGCTATGATCTATGGCGGTCCGTTTGGCGTGATGCCGGCGATTCCGGCGAAGCTGCCACCCATGTTTCTCGCCTGGGCACAGGACGACCCGCTGGTACTCGTACCGGTGGTAAAGTTTTATGACGCGCTGCGCGCCGCAGGTCATAAGCCCGAGTTACATATATACAGTGCCGGCGGTCACGGCTTCGGGATGAAGCAACAGGGAACTAGTAGTGACCACTGGATCGACGACTTCTATAATTGGGTCGTCGCGCAAGGATTCGCCAGGAAATCCGGGTGACAAGGAGGCACTGGTGTGCCTCAAGGCAATTCTCCAAACCACCTCTTCAGGTGGTGAAGTTTCAACTTTTAAGTAACCAAAGGACTCTAAAACTGAGATACCACCCGATCGATGGTATCCCTAGATTTCAAACGCCTAAGTTTCGCTGGCAGAAAGTGGAGTAATGTTGCATCCGATCGAAAGCGTCCTACCAATCTTTGCCGCACTCGACGGCGCCACGCTCTCGCCACAAACTTTTTCTGCAGTCTGCAACTCTCATGGTTGGGACGAACCGAGAGACGACGGGATTGGCCTGTACGAGGTCCGACACCCTACAGCAGGCACCCTGCTGGTTCTCGACACCGTAACGAAGCCAGTGACCCTTCTCTGTAGTCTGGAAGCTCACGATAGTTACGAACCTGAGGCGCTACTCGACGGCTCGTTACGCCTGACATTTGATGAAAATTTCCTGCACTCGGCCGAAGCGCTCAGTTCCCAGTTTTCCCAGCTGCTCGCCCATGGAACTTACGCACCGCCTTACGACTGGCGCTTCGCTCATTTCGAGGGACGTAACTCGTTGGTCGCCTTGGAGCAAAGTTACTACGACCCGGTGATGGGTGTTCAGTTGTTGCTATTGCTCCAACCACTTTCTCCTGTGCCCGCGCGCACCGCGATCTCCGCAGCCTGGTAAGGAAAATTGATATCCGCAGATTACACAGATTACGCAGAAAGATTTGCTGCAGCTCGGTGCGTAGTCAATCTGCGAAATCTGTGTAACCTGCGGATGAGGATCAACTAACTATGAACACACGTCGCCAATTTTTGATTCGTGCGCCGCTTGGTGTGCTGGTTGCTGCCGTTACTTGCAACGAGGCATTAACTGGTTCCTCGCAAACTCCTTCGCAAACGCCAACTACCCCGGGTGCCCCGCCAACCTTCGGCACCGGCGTAGGTTCTGGTCCACCGGTGACGCCGGCAACCTTTGCTGAAGCCGAGAAATTGATGCAGGTGACGATGACGCCCGCGGAGCGGCAACAGGCCGCCGACTCCTGGCGTACCTCGCTCGCGCCCTACCTGGAACGTCGCGCTGGGCCACGAAAGGTAACGATTGCCGACACGGATGCTCCCGCGACGCTTTGGAACCCGCTGCTGCCGGGAATCGCAGCTGCACCGGCTCGTGATCGTTTCCTGCGCTCGAAAGCCGACAGTGCGCCACTACCGTCATCAGACGACGCGATTGCGTTTGCGCCGGTAACGCAGTTGTCGCGCTGGATCGAATCGCGAAAACTTACTTCCGAACGACTCACAAACATTTATCTCAATCGCATTGAACGACTCGATCCGAAGATCAGAGCGATTATCACACTTACGAAAGATCATGCCTTGACTCGGGCGAAGGCTGCTGACGCCGAGATCGCTGCCGGTAAGTATCGTGGTCCATTGCATGGCATCCCTTATGGCGTGAAGGACCTGCTGGACACCAAAGATATTCTTACGACTTATGGCGCCGAACCTTTTCGCAATCGTGTGCCGGCCGCTGACTCGGCTGTCGTGCATCGCTTGAACGAAGCTGGCGCGGTGTTGTTGGCCAAGTTATCGCTGGGGGCGCTGGCGCTCAACGACATCTGGTTTGGCGGCCAGACAATGAATCCCTGGTTGTTGGAAGAAGGTGCTTCAGGTTCAAGCGCGGGCCCAGGAGCAGCAACCGCTGCGGCACTGGTGGCGTTCTCCATCGGCAGTGAGACGGGGGGCAGTATTGTCAGCCCGGCGATGCGTTGTGGGGTGACAGGACTGCGCCCAACATTTGGTCGGGTGCCGCGTACTGGCGCGATGACCCTTTGTTGGTCGTTGGACAAACTTGGTCCAATGACGCGGTCCGTTGAAGACGCGATGCTGGTGTTACAGGCTATCACCGGGCCAGACGCCGGTGATCATTCGAGCGTCCCGAGTCGCCTCGATTTCGATGCGCTGGCACCGATAGCCGGATTGAAGGTTGGGTACATCCCGCAGTGGATGAAGGAGAGTCCGGCCACTGATGTCGATCGCGCGGCAATGGAGACAATGAAGAGGCTCAAGCTGGAGTTGAAGGAAGTCACGCTGCCGGATTGGCCGTACAACTCATTGATGCCGATTCTGTTTGCGGAAGGCGCCGCTTCGTTTGAGGAGTTGGCGCTAACCAATCAACTCGCTACGCTCAAGGTGCAGCTGAGGGACGCCTGGCCCAATTTGTTTCGCGCAGCGCGCTTTCTTTCGGCGGTAGATTTTGTACAGGCCGATCGCCTGCGGCGCAAGGTGGCGTTGGAAATGGCGCGTATCTTTCGGGAAGTCGATCTGATGATTGTGCCTTCATTACGCGATGAACAACTGACGATTACAAACTTCACCGGGCATCCGTCGTTGACGCTGCGAGCCGGCTTTGTTGAAGTGGCGGAGGCTCGGAGTGATTGGGCTCCCGACCCGGCGAATCCGTTGCCAAAGTTCAATCCCCCTCGTCGCGTGCCACATGGAATTACCATACTGGGGCGCCTCTTCGACGATGGTCTAATCGGCCAGGTTGGGGTGGCCCTGGAACGAGAGTTTGGGGTTGTCGGGGAGAAACCACCCGGCTTCTAAAAAAGGCCATCGGCTTTGCCGCCTACCTTGCGGAAAGCCTGTGGCTTTCCGCGAGTGTCGAATATCTCGTGAGGCTGTGCCTCGGCGGCATAGCCGCCAATAAATTGGGGAGCGTCGACGGAAAGCCACAGGCTTTCCGCAAGGTATGCGGCAAAGCCGCGGGTGCCTGCTGTTTTCATTTGGTTATCTGCTTGTCGAAGACAAGCATTGAGGGCTCGGCGGTAACTGCCTCCTAGCAATCAATCCGCCGCGGAGTCGCCGAGACGCGTTGCGCCGAGACTTGCAGGTTGGTTGATGAAGAGTCGATGAGAACTAAGATTCGCAAAGGACGCTGTCTATGACATTGAAGTTCACTTTGATTAGAAGAAGTATTTTGAATTTCCTGTTGTTAACTGTACCTCTACTGCTTGTGCCACTAACCTACCCAGTTACCCAAGCACAAAACTCGCAAGCGAAGGACAAGCCTTACGTGGTTGAGTACTACTACAAAGCCAGGTGGGGTTACGCTGATGAGTTCCTTCGCTTGTTCAAGAAGAATCATTACCCGTTCCTGAAGAAACAAATCGAACTTGGCAATATCGTATCAGTTACCGCCGAGGCCCCGGTTTATCACAGCACCGAGGATGGCCGTTGGGACTACCGCGTCCGCATTGTTTGGAAGAGTGTCGGGGTGATTGGCGACACTGCGGGCGACGAACAAATTCTGAAGCAACTGTTTCCCGATCAGGAAACCTTCAAGCGCGAAGAACAGAGGAGGTTCGAGATCCTGTTGGCCCACTGGGATGTGCCGATCAAGAGTGTCAACCTGGACGAGAAATAATGTGCGTGGCAATGCCCTGGAGCAAAACACAATGACCATTGTCGGTGATGCTACGAAGTCGCGACTGATCGCGCTCTTTATCGATCACTTCGTCGCGTTTGGGCTCGTGTTGATGTTTGTTGCCTTTGTGCCGGAGAGTTTGCCCTGGTTGAAGGGCTTATTCTTTTT
>DATFRK010000407.1:0-2141 GCA_035263325.1 Pyrinomonadaceae bacterium
TCAAGCCAACTGCCGATCGCACACGCAAAGGAAAATGACCGCCACTCGGAGTGTGCAGCACGTCGTAATAGAAGCCATCCTGGGGATCCCACAGACCAATGTTGTTAGTCCCAATATTGTTCATCGCGTCCGCGATGTGAATGAAATGTTCCCAAAACTTACTCGCAACGTCTTCGTAGGCCGGATACTCTCGCGCCAACTCCAGCGCAATCGTCAGCAGGTTCAGTGAGTACATGGCCATCCAACTGGTCCCATCTGACTGTTCAATCAATCCGCCCGAGGGTAGCGGCTTATTGCGATCAAACAGGCCAATGTTGTCCAGACCAAGAAACCCGCCCTCAAAAATGTTGTTGCCTTCGACGTCCTTGCGGTTCACCCACCAGGTAAAGTTCAACATCAACTTGTGAAACACCCGCTGCAGGAATACACGGTCGCCCTGACCGCGTGCGTGCTGTTCTCGCTTGTAGACCCGCCATGCAGCCCAGGCATGTACCGGAGGATTCACATCACTGAAAGACCACTCATAGGCAGGCAACTGGCCATTGGGATGCATGTACCACTCACGCAACAGGAGCACGAGTTGCTCCTTGGCAAACTCGAGATCGGCTAAGGCTATGGGAACGCAATGAAACGCTAAGTCCCACGCCGCGTACCACGGATACTCCCACTTGTCGGGCATCGAGATCACGTCAGCGTTGTGTAGGTGCTTCCACTCGCAGTTACGACCCTTTCGCCGTCCAGTGGGCGGCGGCGGAGTAAGCGGATCGCCAGTGAGCCATTTTTCTACGATGTAGTGGTAATACTGTTTAGACCAAAGCAAACCGCCGATGGCCTGGCGCATTACGTTGCGCTCTTCAGCAGACAGTTGTTCAGAAATGATCGTCTGATAGAATTCATCCGCTTCCCTAAGGCGATCGGAAAACCCCTTCTCAAAGACCGCTCCGAAAACTTTTTTCTCGGTCGGCTGTTGGTCAGTTAAACGAAGACGGACCAGTGCGGTCTGCCCGCTTTCAAGCTCAAAGGAATAGTTTGCCGCGGCCTTTGTGCCCACTAGCTCCGGATTGACTGCCAGTTCGTTTCCGGCAATGAGGAAGTCGTTGATTCCATCCTTCACATACGGGTAAGCATTCTCGCAATTGAAGAGCCGCCGGCTATTAGTTTCGTTTTCCGTGAAAAGAAGTTGCGGCGTGCCTTCACAGTAGAGCCAGCGCTGGCCCAATTCGAGTTGATTCAACTCCATTGAGGCAAAGGCGCCACCCGTCTTGGTGGCGCGCAACGAGGGACGGGGATCGTCGTTGTCGCCCCAGGTCCAACGATTGCGAAACCAGATCGTCGGTAGTAACCACAACTTCGCCCTCTCCGGTCCACGATTTGTGGCGCTGATGCGAATCAGAATGTCTTCGACATCCAACTTTGCATACTCAACCAGGACATCGAAATAGCGGTCCTCGTCGAAGACCCCAGTGTCTATGAGATCGAATTCCGGTTGGTACTTATTTCTCTCCCGGTTTACTTCCAGCAGGCGACTATAGGGAAACGTAGCCTGGGGATACTTGTAGAGATATTTGAGATATGAGTGAGTGGGGGTCGAATCGAGGTAGTAAAAATACTCCTTAACATCTTCGCCATGATTGCCTTCACTGCCGGTCAGACCAAACGCACGTTCCTTGATAATTGGATCCCGACCATTCCAGAGTGCCAGCGCAAAACAAAGGTACTGGTTGCGATCGCAAATCCCTGCCAGGCCATCCTCATTCCAACGATACGCGCGTGAGCGGGCGTGATCGTGGGGAAAATAGTTCCAGGCGTCGCCACCCGAACTGTAATCCTCGCGCACTGTGCCCCAGGCGCGCTCACTCAGGTAAGGTCCCCAACGCTTCCAATGCCTGGTGCGCTTACGCGACTCTTCGAGTCGCTTCGCTTCTGCCGTGATCATAGGCGCAGTTTGGCTGCTTCCGCTGCCCTTCATGATTGATGAATCGTTCGCAGATTTCTAAGCACTGGGTCTGACTCAATCATTGAGCAATCAACCAGCAGCCAAAGCATAAGCCGGCGCCGGGAGTGGCGGTGAGTTGGGCCAAAGCGCGGGCACGTCAGGCTGCCCTTCAGCAATAGGAAACCAGATCGTCAAAACCCAGCTG
>DATFRK010000408.1:0-2849 GCA_035263325.1 Pyrinomonadaceae bacterium
CCCAACGCATCTATGGGTAGACAAGGCGCTGGAGTATGTGAAGCTGATAAACCCGCGGCGCACGTTCTTTACGCACATTGCGCACGACGTCAAGCACGCACGGGATTCATCACGTCTACCCGAAGGAGTCGAGTTTGCGTACGACGGCCTGGAAATTTTTGAATTTTGATTTTTGATTGACTGCGGTATGTGAGTTGTTCGGAGACCAAAGAACCCAGTACAAAGTACGAGCACAAAGGCCAAAAACCAAAGACCCAAGACCCAAGACCAGAATTCCCCAGTGCGCCTCTTTCACGGAACAGACAATGCCGAGATTCAACGCCCAACGGTGCTGACCCTGGGGGTCTTCGATGGTCTACATCTCGGACACCAACTGATCATGCGCACCGTCGTAGAGCGCGCCCGGACCGTTGGTGCAGTGCCCACCGTGATTACTTTCGACCCTCATCCGCGGGCCGTGTTGCATCCTGAATCAGCACCTCCCTTGTTGCAAACGTTCGACCAGAAGATTGAAGGGTTTGGTGTGCTGGGAATCGAACAAACGATTGTGGTTCGTTTCACCAGGGACTTCTCGCAATTAGCCGCCGGAGACTTTCTCCGCGATGTTGTTAAAGAGCGATTGCACGCTAAGGAAGTCTACCTGGGCAAGGGTTTCGCATTTGGTCATAATCGCGAAGGAAACATTGATTTGCTCAAACGACTTGGTAGCGAACTCGATTTTGTCGCCGGTGAAGTCCCCGAAGTTAGCTTGCACGGCAGACGCGTGAGTTCCAGCAAGATTCGCGAGTTGTTACTCAAGGGGCAGGTCAACCAGGCGCGGCGGATGTTGGGACGTCCGTATGGTGTCGAAGGCCTGGTTGAACGTGGCGCCGCCCGCGGCCATAAGCTGGGCTTTCCCACAGCCAACCTGCATCCGCACAACCGCGTCATACCCCGGAATGGCGTTTACGTAACTGGGACGCTGATTGACGGACAATGGCGTCGTAGCGTAACAAATATCGGTCTCAGGCCGACGTTTGGCGAGGAAAAGGAACCTTCGGTCGAGACATTCGTAATGAATTGGACTGGCGATTTGTATGGCGACGTAATCAGGGTGAGATTCTTGTACCGGTTGCGTGAGGAAAAGAAATTCGGCTCAATTGAACAATTAAAAACACAGATTGACTCGGACGTGGCCAGGGCGGAGAGCTATTTTGAAAGAGCCGGCACCAAACACATGATCTCAGTTATCTAAGCAAGAGAAGAATGAACACTAATCAAGCATTAATACCAATCTCTACAGTTAAAGTGGTCCCAAATGGCAACGGCTCGGCCAACGGGAGGCCGGCCCCCACGAACAAATCTGCAGTGGTCCAAACGCCGCCTCTGTCGGATGAGAGTGTCAAGCGAACTCTAGCAGGAAGCGGACTAAGCGGGTGGCTGCGGGCAGCCAGGGTGGCCCGCGTGCTGGGCCTCTTCTCGTTGTATCTGTTTCTGGATACTTATGATGTACGAGCAAACTTCAATCGCCGGATGGTGGAGAAACGGCGGGAAGCGGCGCGCGCCGAAGGAGCGCGCGCCCGTTTCAGGATGTGGGTCAGCAGTTTGGCATACAACATCCTGGACAATCTGATCAGGGCCTTGCGTCTCCTCGTTTTCCGTGGCGCTGAGGGTTCCGCCAGAAAAGAAGCTCGGCTGGATAAGCAGGCTATCTGGTTGCGTGAAAGTTTAATTAAGCTTGGTCCAACTTTTATTAAGATTGGTCAGGCGCTAGGCACACGAGCAGATCTTTTGCCTTTGCCCTACGTTAAAGAGTTGGCGACTCTTCAGGATCGAGTTCCCGCCTTTCCCACTGCTGAGGCTTTTGCGCGAATCGAATCGGAGTTGGGTCGTAGTCTCCACGAGTGCTATCCGGAAATCGATAGTGAACCAATTGCCGCTGCGTCGCTGGGACAGGTTTATCGAGCACGATTGGCCAGTGGCGAAGAAGTTGCAGTTAAAGTGCAACGACCGAATCTCGAAGCTACCATCAGTTTCGACATTGCGATTCTTTATCGGCTGGTGAAACTGACTAATCGATTCTTCCCGAAGGCCAATGAGAATGCTGATTGGGAAGGAATGCTGCACGAGTTTCATTCGACCATCTTTGAAGAAATGGATTACGTCAAGGAGGGTCGCAACGCCGACAGATTTCGTTACAATTTTCGTACGTGGCGCGCGATCCGCGTGCCCAGGATTTTCTGGTCACACACTAACACCAGGGTACTAACGCTTGAATTCATTCGCGGCACCAAGGTGGTTGACACTGAAGGTCTGCGTGCGCGACGCATTTCACCGGTAAAGGTAAATCGTTTATTGGTGAGAACGTATTTGAAACAGCTGTTGGAAGATGGCTTTTTTCATGCAGATCCTCACCCGGGCAATCTGTTAGTGATGGATAGCGGTCACCTCGCCTTCTTCGACTTTGGCATGGTCGGACGCATCACTCCCAGGCTGCAGTCGCAGATGATCGACGCGTTCTTTCACGTGGTAAGTCGTGATGTACATGGTCTGGGCCAGGACATCATCAATTTGAATTTCCTTAAGCCGGGAGTTGATCCAGAGACCATCCGGCCAGTAGTGGAGGGTTTGTTCAAACACTATCTCAATCTGTCGCTGGGTGAGGTGAACTTTAAAGAGCTCACTTATGATCTCGCCGAAGTGATCTACGAGTACCCGTTCCGTTTGCCGGCGAACTTCACTTATGTCATGCGAGCGCTTATGACCCTCGAAGGGATTGGCATCATTACGGACCCGGGATTCAGTTTCTTCGAAACAGCCAAGCCCTTTGCCAAGGAATTCATGTTGCGGCGCGAGGGACGTTTGTTCCG
>DATFRK010000409.1:0-8370 GCA_035263325.1 Pyrinomonadaceae bacterium
AAGGTCAGGCATGATGGTCCAACAGACCCAATAGAGAACCCTCTATTAGGTCGCATTCGCTCTCTCCGTTTCGACTGATCTATCTTTCAAGTCGTTAAAGAACTCCCGAATCGTTTCCCAAACCTCCGCACCCCCGGATAACCCGTGCCACCTCATCCGAATCAGGCCAACCAACCGGTAGCATTCATCGATTGGCACCAGGTAGTAGTCAGACGCTTCTCGCACCCGGTTGATCAATAAAGCCTCCGTGTCAGGTTCCATGTGCTTCAGAATCGGATTACAACGAACAATCTCATCCCATGATTCAAGGTCGAGTAAGGATTCGGTGGCGCCTGCTGGACTTGGATAAAGGGAAACCACCCGCCTGGCTGGCGTACTCTGAAAGAAGAACGCCATGTTTATCGGAATCAAGAGACTTTCCCATTGCGCGTCTGTCATCTGAAATTCGGGCAAGTAAACAACTCGTTGTGGTACCCGGCGATAAGTCGTGTCGGCTTGCCCACTAAAGAGAATCGCGCATGCCTGACAAGCACAAAGCAGCTTGCGCGTAGCTGGTTCCACAAGATGCGGGTGACTCGTCGCCAACTCCACACTACATATGTCGCAATGTTCGACCTGCGCTCGGGGGCGAAAGAAACGCTTGAAAACATTGCTCATCGCCAATTGCCGATTCTCGGTATTGCCAATTGCCAATTGCCGATTGCCGATTGCGCTCAAACCATCGACAGTTGTGTCGTTCTTAGTCATCAACTTTTATCATTTCGGTCATTAGAACCCAGCGCCAATCGGCAATTGGCAATCGGCAATCGGCAATCGCAAATCTCAAACCGACTTGCCGATTTGAACAAAGGCAGAATGAACCGGTGGCACCTCGGTTACACCTTCTGCCTCGATCGACACCACATCTGGCGCTGCTGCATAGATTGCCTCTTCGATTGATAACTTCAACGTAGCCGCCGATGACGGACAGCTCTGGCAACTCCCCTGAAATTTCAATCGCACCACTCCACCCACCACACCAAGCAACTCCACGTTGCCGCCGTGCGAATCAAGATACGGGCGTACCCGTTCCAATGCTTGCAACACTCGAGTCTCCAGTGGCAGCGGGTGCAGGCCATAAAGATTCAAGAGATTGCTGACCACGTCATCCTCTGCGAATTTATCGAAGATAGCGTAGCCAGCATCTCCCGCGCCCGCGACTACTTCCATCAGCCGCTCGAGGCCCGCGCCATGGAATTCCATCAGTGCCTGGACCAAACCAATTGCGCTCGCCCGAGCTTCGGGGTCAGGCAAATTCTCGATTGTTCGTATGAGCCCCTCGATCTGTTCAATCGAATGTGGCAATCCCTTTTCCTCCTGCGATTACCGGCGACTCCTTCAAGATCAACCTTCAATGCGAGTAAATCCGCAGTTCACTTCACCATGCCAAACATCGGTGAGTGGTGTGTCTCCAGGACTTTGCCATTCCCCAGATACATGTGCACACCACACGGCAAGCACGGGTCGAAGCTCCGCACGGCCCTCATGATGTCAATCCCCTTGAAATTGTCTGGGCCATTCTCCTCGAAGATCGGCGTGTTTTGCACCGCATCCTCGTATGGACCAGGAGTGCCGTAGATATCTCGAGGATTAGCGTTCCAGGGTGTCGGTGGATAGGGATGGTAATTGGCGATCTTTCCCTGCCGAATGACTACGTGATGCGAAAGCACACCCCTAACCGCTTCATGGAAGCCGCAACCAATTGCTTCATCGGGCACCTTGAATTCGGTCCAGGTCTTAGTGTTGCCCGCGTGCAGTTCCGCCATCGCTTGCTCGGCAAAATAGAGAGCACAAGCAGCAGCGTAAGCCTGGAAGTAAGTGCGGGCCCGATCACGCTCGATGGCATTGCTCCACCTGGGAACCTTCCACTCAAATTCCACCTCGGGCTTCATCGCTGTCTTGGGTAAATAGATCTTGACGCTGTTCCCGGTCGCCTTCACGTAACCAATGTCGACCTTGCCGGCCAACGCCGTAGCCCAGAAACGAGCGATTGGACCTCCGCCTGTATCAAGGGCAAGATATTTCTTGTCACTCTTTTCGCCTTCGTGATACCAACGCGGCGACATCACCCAGGTGTACTTCCCATCAAACTCACGCTTTTGCGGACGAGGAATTGTCGTCTGGTTCCACGGATGACGCTTGTCGACCGGATTGCCGAGCGGGTCCGTCTGGACAAACGTTTCACCGTTTTCCCAGTCGTCGTAATAGGAACTACCGAGCAGGATGCGGATACCGAGATTGATATCAACCAGATTCGTGGTCACCAGCTGGCCATCAACGACAACACCAGGCGTCACATACATGGCATTGCCCCAGTCGTTCATCGTGCTGTAGTTGTAATCGCATACTGACGGATCCTGAAATGACCCCCAGCAACCCAGGAGAATGCGTCGTTGGCCCACCTTTTCGTAGCCCGGTAACGCCTGGTAAATGAAATCGAAAAGATCGTCGTGCAGCGGTACCACCTTCTTCATGAATTCGCAGTAGCGCATTAACCTGACGAGGTAATCGGTGAAGAGCTGGATGGTGGGAACCGTGCCGACTCCACCGGGATACAGCGTGGACGGATGTACATGTCTTCCCTCCATCAGGCAAAACATTTCTCGGGTGTAGCGGCTGACATGTAACGTCTCGCGATAGAACTCGCCACTGAAGGGATTCAGCGCCGTCATGATGTCGGCGATGGTGCGATAGCCATGATCCGCAGCGTGCGGTGCTTCAGTGGTCTTCGCTTTCTCCCAAACGCTGGGGTTTGTCTCCTTGACCATCTGCTCGCAGAAATCAACCCCAACGAGATTGTCCTGGAAGATGTTGTGATCAAACATGTATTCAGCGGCCTCGCCGAGATTAACGATCCACTCGGCAATGGCCGGCGGCCTCACCCCGAAGGCCATGTTCTGCGCGTACGTTGCGCAGGTGGCATGGTTGTCTCCGCAGATGCCACAGATGCGACTGGTGATGAAATGCGCATCGCGTGGATCTTTTCCTTTCATGAAAATGCTGTAGCCACGAAAGATCGAGGAGGTGCTGTAACACTCCGCCACTTCACGATTCGCAAAGTCAATCTTGGTATAGATCCCCAGGCTACCCACGATGCGGGTAATCGGATCCCAGTTCATATCAACCAGGGTGCGGGGCTTCACCGGTGCTTGGGTAACGGTTGTAGTACTCATGATGCTCGCTCCTTTACCTGCAAAGGCGCAGCCTTATAACCGGTAGTCAGCTCCGGCCGGTTGTGCCGCCACTTGGGCTCCTTGTTGACAGTTGCGTTGGTGATCCCGCGCAGTGCGCGAACAGCTGCGCCATAGACTCCGATCATGCTCGACGAGATCTTCGATCCCGGCGGTTCATCCATAAACGGCATGAACTTATCGGGGAAGCCAGGCATCGTGCAGCCGATACAAATACCACCCACGTTTGGACAACCTCCCAAACCCGCCATCCAACCACGCTTGGGCACGTTGCAATTTACGACTGGTCCCCAACAGCCAAGCTTCACCAGACACTTGGGTGAACCGTATTCACCCGCAAAATCAGCTTCTTCGTAATAGCTGCCGCGGTCGCATCCTTCGTGCACGGTCTTGGCGAATAGCCAGGTGGGCCGGCCAGCCTCATCTAGTGGGATCATTGGCGCCAAACCGGCGGCGACATAGAGCAGGTACAGGACGGTCTCCATGAAGTTATCAGGTTGGACCGGGCAACCAGGTACATTCACGATCGGAATGCCTGCCTTCGACTTCCAATCCCAGCCAAGATAGTCGGCCAATCCCATGCAACCGGTTGGATTCCCCTCCATCGCATGAATCCCGCCGTAAGTGGCGCAGGTTCCAATCGCCACGACCGCGAGGGCCTTTGGCGCGAGACGATCGATCCACTCCGTGGTTTTGATTGGTTGACCAGATAGCGCATCTGTTCCGACTGCGGCCCAGTAACCGTCGCCACTCAGGTTTTCATTCGGGATTGACCCTTCAACCACCAACACGAAAGGATCAATTAGTCCCTGTTCGGCCTGGTAGTAATACTTCATGAAGTCGTCACCAACTTCGTACGCGAGCACCGGGTTGTGTAAATGGACATTTGGGAGTCCCGGTATTGCTCCCATCACCACATCCTCGACACTGGGCTGAGTGGCAGCAGTTATCGAAACCGAATCGCCGTCACAACCAAGTCCAGCTGTAATCCATACAATGTGAACATCTTTTACCGCCGGTGGTCGTTGCGTGACACGACCATACGGGGCATTTGCTGCCGCCATGGTTTCTCCTCTCTTGATCTTGTAAGCGAATCTAAGCGAATCGCTAGTTGGTGGGCCGAATGCTCCTTCCAAATTGCGGAATTGGGAAATCTTCCGAACAAAAAGGACAGCCACAGATCGGGTTTAAGCAAACTCTAGTTGCTTACCAATTGAAGGGATTTGGCGGGAGAGACAAAAGCGCAAACTGACGATCTGTCAGCCAAACCTACAATTAGTCGCAACTGTCTTGGGGGGTTCTGGGAACTCTACCCACCTCACTATCAGGTAGTGGCAGGATTATTATCCGGGGAAGGGTCTTAGTCTATTCGTAGACCTACGTAGTTTGGCGGCAAAACCTCCGTATTTTTGTGGAGTTTTAGTGTCTATCCTTCCATCGGAATGATGCCCTTTCGCAAAGCATAGCGAATCAGGTCAGCCTGGGTGTGAAGATCAAGCTTATGCATCAAGTTTGAGCGGTGAGTTTCGGCAGTGCGCGAGCTAATCCCCAGGCGGTTGGCGATTTCGGTGTTCGTGCGTCCTTCAGCTGCCAGGTGCAATACTTCGCGCTCACGTGCTGTCAATGTCTCGTACCTATCCAAGGTCGCCGCCTTCGCTTTTTCCTGGTAAGCCTCAATCGCCCGGTCCGACAACGGTGGGCTCAAGTAGCGACGTCCAGCGGCGGCCTCACGCACCGCCATGACTAGATCAGCTGAACTCGAGTCCTTCAGCACGTATGCCGAGGCGCCATTACTCAATGCCTCCAGCACATAGGCCTCATTGGCGTACATCGACAGAATCACGATGTGAGTTTGTGGAGATCGCTTTTTGAGTTGCTTGAGCACATCGAGTCCGTTCAAACCCGGCATCATCAAATCCAACACCAGCACCCTGGGACCGAGGGCCTCCACGTTTTGCACCGCTTCAAGTCCATCGCCGGCTTCACCCACTACTCTAAGGTCAGTCTCACTCTCAAGTAGCGCGCGCAAGCCCTGCCGCACTATATGATGATCGTCCGCCAAAACTATCGTGGTGATTGCCTGAGCCATCAGCTGCACCTTTCAGTGGTTTTCTAAACGTCCGACAGGGTTAGCAAAATTGTCGGCGACGCTCAGCTCGGCTAGCAAACGAGTACCACTGCCAACACTGGAATCGATCTTTAGCTGACCGCCGAGTACTGTTGTTCGCTCGCGCATGCCAGCGAGGCCACTTGTCTCTCGGCCGGCAACGGACTCAAGCTCAAATCCCTGGCCACCATCCTCGACCTGGATTGATAGAGTATCTTGATGGGTCCAGACCCGCACAGTGGCCTCCTCTACACCTGCATGTCTGGCAACGTTGGTTAGCGCCTCCTGAACCACGCGGTAGGCCGCGGTTTCAACTTCCGGGCGAAAGCGCTGCTTCTCAAGTCCACTGTGCTTGAAGTTTACCTTTACCTGTGTTTGCGCGGTGTAATGCTCGATGTGCCACAGCAACGTGGGCAGTAACCCAAAATCGTCCAGCATGGCAGGGCGCAAATCCAGCGACAGGTTTCTCACTCGAGCCATGAGTTCGTTTACCAGGCCGCGAGCAGTGCTCAACGTATCCTGGACATCTGCGGCAGGTAAACGACTGCCAACCTCCAGGGTGAGCTTCAAACCTGTCAACACCTGGCCGATCTCATCATGCAGTTCGAGAGCAATATTCCGTCGCTCAAGTTCCTGTACTTCCATCAAGCGGCGGGACAGCGCTTTGAGCCTTGCCGCATAATCGCGCATGGCCTCTTCCGCAACCTTGCGTCGAGTGATGTCACGCACCACTCCAATCACCATACTCGACTGTCCCACATTCAGCGGACTCAACATGATGTCGACGGGAAATCGCGTGCCATCCTTGCGTCTGCCATAAAGTTCGCCTGGGCCGGTGATAGGAGTGTGAGGTTCACTGGTCTGACGGCTTTGGCTGAGTATTACGCCTTCGGGTATCAGGGCATTGATCGACTTTCCCACGAGTTCGCTAGCCGTGTAGCCAAACATCCGCTCGACTTGGACATTGACGTTCGCAATTTCCCCTTCGTGACTAATAACGAGGACCGTATCGGGTGCCGACTCAAACAGCCCGCGTAGCATCTCCTCACTCTCCTTCAAGGCCTCTTCGGCGCTTTTGAGTTCAGAGATATCGAAAGCGACCCCGTGAATGAACCAGGGCCGACCGTCCTGATTGCGCACCATCTTGGCTTCGCAGTGAAACCAAACCACCCGACCATCGCGGGCAATCACCCGGTACCAGGATTTCAGTGGTTGGCCCAACAGGAATAGTTCCGCTGCTTCCACGCTCCAACGATCTTTATCGTCCGGATGAATTTGTTGATACCAACGAACGGGATCGTTAAGCCATTCTTCCTGGGTGAAACCAAGAATGGCCTCAATTTGTGGACTAACGTAGGCTTCACCAATCCCTTTGTCGAGAAATGCCATGAAGACGACCGCCGGAATCTGTTCGATCAACGTTTGGTAACGCGCATCGATCTCCGGCAGAGTAGGGTCGTCCCTGGTTGTCGTGAAGGCTAACGAAGGCGGAGTCGTTGATGACGAACTAACAAGCGGGAAGGCGGCGGCAAGTTGTTGCAGAATGCTTTGCGCCTCGTTCAGGCCGATGGGTTGTGAAGGTCGATCCACAGCTCCCCCTTGATGGCAAGCAGTAACAGCCGCGGTTCAGTTGCTTACATGCTTCGCGTTTGGCCGTCGCCAGGCAGGCTCTTTGTTCAGCGATGCCTGGGTAAACTTTCGTAATGCATGAATCGCCTTGCCGTAAGTCATCACGGCGTTAGACGACAAGAGCGAACCCGGTGGCTGGTTCATGAAGGGCATGAACTTATCCGGGAAGCCCGGCATCGTGCAACCGATACAAATACCACCAACGTTGGGACAGCCGCCAATTCCAGCAATCCAGCCGCGTTTGCCAACATTACATTGGACCACCGGCCCCCAACAGCCAAGCTTTACAATACATTCCCGGGAGCCATATTCCTCACCAAACTGAGCTTGCTCATAATAGCCACCACGATCACAGCCCTCGTGAACGGTTTGACCGAACAGCCAAGTTGGTCGCAAGGCATCGTCGAGAGGGATCATTGGCGCCCGTCCGCTCGCTTGATACAGCAAGTAAAGGAGCGTCTCCATAAAGTTGTCGGGCACAACGGGACAGCCGGGCACGCACACAATCGGAATTCCGGCTTTCGACTTCCACTCCCAACCAAGATAATCTGCGAGGCCCATGCAACCGGTGGGATTTCCCTCCATCGCATGGATCCCGCCGTAAGTCGCACACGTCCCAGCCGCAACCACGGCCCAGGCCCTGGGTGCCAGCTTATCGATCCACTCGCAAGTGGTGATTGGTTGTCCGGTCTCACGGTTTGTGCCGAACGAGGCCCAGTATCCTTCGGCCTTGTTGTGTTCATTCGGAATCGATCCCTCAACCACGAGAATGAAGGGATCAATTCGCCCGTCCGCTCCTTGATAGAAGAACTCCATGAACTCCTCGCCGTTTTCAAAGGCAAGAAACGGGTTATGGAAGTTCACTTTTGGTATTCCGGGAATGCCTCCGAGCAAAATCTCTTCCAGGCTAGGCTGGGTCGCCGCCGTCATGGCGATCGTATCTCCGTCACAACCGAGTCCGGCAGTGATCCAGAGCACGTCAATTTCTTTGATTGGTTGACTGAGAGTCGACTTGTCTTGGTCTGTCATCGTCACAGCCCAACACGGTTGACGTTAGTAGAGCGGAAAGTGAAACAACCTTAGGCTTAATGTTTCGGGATCGTCAAGCTGCGGAGTAGTAGCGCTCCCAGTAATGCTTTTCAGATCAGCCGGTCGCCTTCAATCTCGACCGCATCCTGGCGGTAATGACACCCCCGGCTCTGGCGATTGTGCTGCGCCGCTTGAGCAATTATCAGCGCCACTTCAACTGCGTTTCGTAGACCGATCAGACCATCTGAAAGTTTCGTCGTGCGATAAAAGGTCTCGATCTCGTTCCACAGATGGCGCAATTCCCGAATAGCCCGCGACAGACGATCGGCACTCCGCACCAACCCGACGTAGTGCCACATGATGTTTTGGATCGTC
>DATFRK010000410.1:0-3171 GCA_035263325.1 Pyrinomonadaceae bacterium
TCTCTATCTACTACAAAGTCGATGCGCCCAGACAAAAACTCGAGGAAATTGCTCAAAGTCTGATCGAACACAACCTGATCGAGACTGCCTACATAAAACCTGGCGCCGAGCCTCCGCTTTGGCAATCCAATGTCCTTCCCACGTTCGATGAACCTCCGGCAGTGACGCCGGATTTTACGAGCCGGCAGGGCTATCTTCTCGCAGCGCCTGGAGGGATTGACGCAGTTCACGCCTGGACACTCAATGGCGGCCGCGGCGCAGACGTGCAGATTATCGATATTGAGGGGGCCTGGCGGTTCATGCATGAAGACCTCCTCCAAAACTCTGGTGGCGTTGTGGGTGGGACGCCTTCGACCGACCTCAGCTGGCGCAATCACGGGACCGCGGTCATCGGCGAATTTGGCGCGGACGTCAACGGGACGGGGGTGACCGGCATTTGCCCAGATGCCATTGTCCGTGCGATCTCGATCTTCTCCGCCTCAGGATCGGCGTCATCAGCAGCAGCGATTAGCCAGGCGGCAGACAGGCTGCGGCCCGGAGATATTATGTTGATCGAGCTTCACCGCCCAGGCCCACGACATAATTTCACCAACCGGAATGACCAGGCAGGGTATATTGCGGTGGAATGGTGGCCCGACGATTTCGATGCTATCCGGTATGCTGTCGGCAAGGGCGTGATCGTGGTCGAGGCCGCCGGCAATGGCGGTGAGAACTTCGACGACTCACTTTATGACACTCCGGCGTCAGGATTCCCGCCAGGGTGGACAAATCCATTTAACCGTAGCAATCGCGACTCAGGGGCGATTCTGGTCGGCGCAGGGGCCCCACCATCGGGCACACACGGGAGAGAAGATCACGGTCCGGATCGATCACGATTGAGCTTTTCGAACTATGGGGCTTCGATCGACGCTCAGGGCTGGGGACGTGAAGTCACCACTACCGGCTATGGTGATCTGCAGGGAGGTACGAACGAGGATCTTTGGTACACTGACACATTTGCCGGCACGTCAAGTGCCTCCCCAATCGTTGTCGGGACGATAGGTTGTGTTCAGGGTGTCCTTCGTGCCAATGGGCGTATACCACTAAGCCCGGCCCGGGTCCGTGAGCTTTTGCGCTCGACCGGATCTCCGCAGCAGGATGCCATCGGACGGCCGGTCTCCCAGCGGATCGGCAACCGACCTAATATCCGAGAATTGATTACTGCCGCGTCTGCGCAGCAAACATGGACCGGTGAACAGTTCAGAGGCACCGTCCCGGCCAATCAGACCGCAAGGTGGTTTACGCATAGTTGGCCCGCACACTGGCACGTTGTCTGGACCATCGTGCCGGTCTCTGTTGGCACAGGCGCGCCTCAAATCAGTTGGCGGGTACAGGTGGAACGGACATCGGATGCCTTGATCACTTATTGGCTGAATGTGAATAATAAATCTTCAGCTCCCGTAGAGATCGCAGCGCGCTTCGCCGTACTTGGTTGGTAGGAACACTTTGTCAAAGGAGAAAACGATGAGAATTGGAGTTCAGTTTACAGCTACGCTACAAGCTAACAGTTCAGGCCGCTGGTTTTCTCATTCTTGGCCGCAAGACTGGAACGTGGTCTGGAATTTCGTTTCGACATCACCCGGCGGGCAGGGAGAAGGCCCGCAGGTTGAATGGGATGTCGAGGTAGAGCGGACGTCGGATACCCTAATAACATACTGGCTTACAGTGAGAAATCTTGTCGCGAGACCCATTAACTTTGAGGCCCGCTACGTTATCCTGAACTAATGAGAGGCATCTATGCGCATCATCATCGAAATCCAAGATCACACGGACGCTAAAGCGGAAATCGTCGGCGCGGGCAAGGGAACCACTACTGACATTGTGCGGGAGAAGAGACTCGCACCCGATCCGGCGCAAGATACAAACGTTGGCGGGCCCCCGAATTGGCTCATTCAGGCAATCGCCGGCGGACAAAAAACGCCTTCTGCCGAGAACAGTAATCAGGCGAGGAAAGGACAGGATGGAAAGGCGCTGGATGGAGGACCATCCCCCTCGACCGAAGAACTTTGACAGAAAGAGGAACCCTCGAAGTAACGAAGACCACGAAAAAAACTGCTGTTGTAAAAGTAACTCAAAATCTTGGGTGAAGTGCGAAGTCATTAAGGAAGCATACAAGTTGACCTTTAACCAAAGCAGCGCACTTGTCCTGCTTGTGGGGAGCCGCTCGGAGAAGGATTTCGGCAAACACGATATCTCGTCACACTAAGCGGGATGATCAAGCTCATCAAACATGTGCTCGAATGCCAGACGCCGGAATGCAAACAACACGGCGTCAAATAGCGGCCCGAAGGCGAAGGCGCACTAGCCTTGCGCCGATAGCACTCCTCCTTCGCGCCACCTCGAGAAGTTATCTACCTGGTTAGTCGGAAACTAAAAAAAAGTTACTGCACCTGACAGTTCTGAAGAATCAATTCCGCATTAATAGATGAGAAATGATGCTTAAAGAACCCCTGAATTGACCGGAACTATTATGAATAGTGACATTGGAGGTCGCCAAGGAATATCTTCACCAGCGCGGCTTTTGTAGCCCAAGGAGAGGGAGAAAACTCAGCAGTTGGAACGGAAAACTACCTCAACAGCCCGGAGCTTAATAATCATCTCAAGGCAGGTATATGGTTCAAGATCATAGTATACCGAGGCAGTCTGACACCAGTCTTGGCTATACCAGGAGTTTCTAATCTGGATTCGTAATCGAGTCTTCTGACGATGGTCAGAAAGTAAAGTAAGCATCTATCCAGGGAAGAGGGATAATATGTTTGGCTCTAATATTCTAGACGTCGCTATCGGAATAATCTTTCTGTACATCCTGATCAGCATAATATGTTCGGCGATCCGTGAAAGCATTGAGGCCCGGCTAAAAACGCGTGCAGCCTATCTTGAACATGGGATTCGTGAACTACTAAACGACAGAGAAGGAAAAGGTCTAGTAACGCACTTCTTCAATCATCCGCTCATCTATGGCCTCTTTTCAGGCGATTACAAACCGGGCGGATCAGCCAAGCGCCCCGGGATGTTTGCCTCAGGTGGCAATCTCCCTTCATATATACCGGCGGAAAACTTCGCCTGTGCACTAATGGATATGGCAGCGCGTGGTCCAGACGCTGAGGCAGATGGCAGCGCCCAGAGTGCTCA
>DATFRK010000411.1:0-23167 GCA_035263325.1 Pyrinomonadaceae bacterium
CAGCAGGCTGGACGCTCGAAGATGCCAGCGATGGGGATGCGCAGAAGTTAAAGTTGAGCCGTGCTGACGGCGACATCCAACTCGCAGTCTTTGTCCATCGAGGTCACATTACGGAAGAGAAAATGGCTGATGCTCACAAGACCTTTATTGATCCCTACGTTACCGGATACCCCGCGCAATTTCCGGGGGCCAAACTTGAACGAACTGCCGACGCGACGGAGATCGCCGGCGTCAAGGCGGAGGGAACGAGATTGAAGATGAGTTTCGGCACGGATTCAGCTACCGCGCAAATCTATTGGGCCCTGGTGAATGGCCGAGTCGTAGTCCTCACCTTTTTTGGGCCGGACGCCGATCGCAAGAAGTTTGCCAGTTCGTGGGATATGCTGCGCAACTCACTGAAGATTGAAGAGGCCAAACCCGCGGCGCCAAAGCCCTCCCCGACTCCAAATTAGATGCCACGGCCTCGCGCCGTGGAGGGTCACGCTCGCAGCTAGGAGAAAGAGGATTACTTTGATCAAATGATGCCACGGCCTTGTGCCGTGGAGAGTCACGCTTTGGTGAGTCTCGTGTACAAAAGTACAGCGGAGAACGTAAAGGACCACGGCGCAAGGCCGTGGCATTCAGTAAAGAAGACGAAGTCAGCTCAATTAGCGGTGAACGTAAGGGACCACGGCGCAAGGCCGTGGCATTCGGGAAGGAAGACGAAGTCAGCTCAATTAGCAGTGAACGTAAGGACCACGGCGCAAGGCCGTGGCATTGAGTCGGGAACACCCATGCATTAGTACACCTGCAATGAAGCAAGCAATAATTTTCCTTCTCACTCTCGTCAGCTGGTGCGGGTCGAAGTCGATACTTAACGCCCAACCGCGGCGTCCTGTTACACCACCTGACATACTTCGCGTCTCAACCGTGAATGATCCACAGATCTCACCAAACGGTAACTGGGTCGTCTACACAGTCTCCACGGTTGACGAAGACAAGAACATCAATGTGCTTTGGTTAGCACGAGCTGAGGCACCGTTCGCTCAACCGTTACCAATACCAACACCAACACCGGGACGTCGTCCGCCACCGCTGGTTGAATGGCCGGAGCCCCGACTGCAGCCTTCTCCGCTACTGGCGAGCGGTTGGAGCGCTTCGAATCCGCGCTGGTCTCCTGATGGCAACGCGATCGCCTTCCTGGCCAGCCACGACGGAGTTGATGGCTTGTGGACCATCACCCTCTCGCGACGTGAGCCAAAGCTGGTCGCGCCCATCCAGTCGACTAACTTCTTTATTACTTATGCGGGCGAGCCTTTTTCCTGGGCGCCTGATGCAAAGCGCATCGCTTATATTTCCGCTACTCCGGAAACGACGGAAACAGCCCTCTCGACTAAGCCTGACGATCCCAAAGTCATAGACCGCATCCAATACAAGTCGCGCACTGCTCTTTCTGACAACAAGCGAACGCATGTCTTCATCGTCGATGTGGAGCGACCTGAACCACGACAGCTAACCACGGGCCTCTTTTACGATCACGCAGTGAGCTTTAGTCCGAAGGGCGACGAGATCGCTTACCTGTCGAATCATGAGTCTGATCCTGACGCCAACAATAATTCAGACATATTTGCGGTCGACACCTCCGGCCAGGTCAGACAAATCACCCAAACAAAGGGTTGCGAATACGACCCGGTATGGTCGCCAGACGGCAAGTGGATCGCTTACACCGCCACCAGGCGCGACCTGACCACGATCGACAGTGTGGCTGAAGATACTCACGTTTGGGTCATTGCGAATTCAGGAGGCGCAGGGAAGGACCTGACCGATGACCTGGATAGACGGGCTCGCAGTCCACGTTGGTCACCGGACAGTCGCTCGCTTCTTTTCCTCGCAGGAGACAAGGGATACGCAACGGTGTTTCGTACTGGAGTTGATGGTGGTCGCATCAGCCGGTTTTCACTCTACCACCTTGATGGTGAACTTGCGGGAGGGTTTGACTTACCGGACTCAAAGTATCAAACAGACTCCGCTACTGAACCGAACCAGGCACCCGCTTTCCAAATAACTGGTTTTAGTCTTGGCGGCAGATCCCTGGTAGGTGGCTCAACGGACTACTCGACGCCAGTGGTCTTTGTTCTCGGTACAGCTTTGCGACCGGGTGAAGTTTGGGCCGGATTCGGCAATAGCCCCAGGTTGCGACGGATTACAAGTCACAACGACTCGTTCGTCCGCTCAGTGCGCCTCGTCAGTCCGGAAGAAATCACCTTCAAGAGCTTCGATGGCACACAAATCCAGGGTTGGTTGATGAGGCCGTTAGGGTTTCGTGATGATCGGAAGTATCCCCTGATCTTGAGCGTTCATGGTGGACCACACGGGATGTATGGCTGGTCCTTTAATGCCAGTTTTCAGGCCTACGCGGCGCAGGGTTATGCCGTCTTGTTCTTGAACCCGCGCGGGTCGAGTGGCTACGGGCAAAAGTTCTCCGACGGCACGCTGGCTGAATGGGGTGGTGGCGACTATAAGGACTTGATGCTTGGCGTCGACGAGGCACTCCGCAGGTATTCCTGGATTGACTCAAACCGCCTGGGCATCACCGGTGGTAGCTATGGCGGTTTTATGACTAACTGGGTAATCACGCAGACGCCTCGTTTCCGAGCAGCGGTGGCGGTAGCGAGCTTGAGTAATCTAATCAGCTTCTACTCGACGTCGTTGTACCAGGATCTGGTCCATGCGGAGTTCAATGGTTTTCCCTGGGACAACTACGACTTGCTGTGGCAGTGGTCGCCATTGCGTTATGTCAGGCAGGTCCAGACTCCGACTCTTTTCATCCATGGTGAGAACGACAACGACGTGCACATTACCCAGGCTGAAGAGATGTACATGGCATTGAAGCGTCGCGGAGTTGATTCTGTATTCGTGCGTTATCCACGTGAAGGTCATGGTTTGCGTGAGCCAAAACACCGGGTAGATGCGCTGCAACGAACGATTGCCTGGTTCGATCGTTACTTGAAATAGTATTGAAGCAATGAATCAAGACCGGAAGCGCCTCAAACAAGAATACCGAATGACCAAGCGGCCACTTGGAGTGTTTCTGATCAGGAACCTGGATAACGACAGGATCTTTGTTGCTGGTGGTCTGGAGATTGAAAAGATAATTAACCGGCACCGCTTTCAACTCCAGGCTGGCGGTCATCCCAACAAGCAGTTGCAACAAGATTGGAATCGTTTGGGGGCAGAGAAGTTTGCGTTCGAGGTACTGGATCAAATCGAGCCGCGAGACGATCCGTCATTTGATGCGCGTCGCGAGCTGGCTTTTCTGGAGGAGATGTGGCTGGAGAAACTTACTCCGTTTGACGAGAAAGGTTATAACGAACGACCGCTGACACGGGAAGAGAGACTACGACGAATAGCGGAAAAATCCCGCGGGCAGTCTTAAGCGACGAAGGTCTATGTCAACTTCAGATGCCCACAGGCTTGAGCTGCGCGGCGTTCCACTCCAACCTGGAACGGTCTTGTCTGAAATGGCGGAAGATACCACCGACTTAAGTCGGGTGGAGATTCAATTTCAACCTAGAAAGGGTCTTGTCTGAAATGGTGGAAGATACCACCGACTTCAGTCGGGTGGAGTTTCAATTTCTGCCATTTTCGTTTAGCCAGAAGGCCGAAATTGAAACTCCACGCGGCTGAAGCCGGTGGTATCTGGGCAGAAAAAGAATGCGCTCGTGGCTAGGCCGAAATTGAAACTCCACGCGGCTGAAGCCGGTGGTATCTGGCCAAGCCAGGTCAAGCAAAAACGAACCAGGTTAAGCAAAAACAAAAACTCGCCAGGATCATGAGATCCCGGCGAGTCTGTTTTTTTGGACCAGCGCCACAGAGGCTGGTTAATTAGTAGCCCTGGTATCCGTCAGCGTAACCATGTTCGAACGCTTCCCGGAAATAGGCCTGATAGGTACCTCGATCGCCTAACCGTGAACTGTAGTCCTTAGTCCCCTTCTGATAGAGACTCTCGTCACGGAAGTCATAGCGACGATTGTGTCGCCGATCATCACGGCCAGCCTTCGTACCTTCGTTGAATCCAGCGTTCAATGCTGTCTGTCGCAACTGAAATGAGCCGCCGTAGTTGCCGTAGCCATCGTTTTGCCGGTTGCGGCGATTGCGCCAATCATCATCATCGCGGCGTCGCTGGTTACGATAATCGCGATCGCGTCGGTACGGATCGTTCGGATATTGATTTGGATACTGCGGGTACTGTGCATTAGCAGTCACATTGGCCGCTAGTCCGATACCTAAAACGATTGCGAATGTGAACACTGCTCCTAAAATCTTCTTGCTGAAGTTTTCGAATTTCATTTTCCAAGCCTCCTTCACAAGAAGAATGCATGGCAAGTGATGTGCCGTTTGGAATCGGCCAATAGTTCTGGCTATTATGACCGCGATCCATCCACTAAACGCACCAAATGGTGTTGGCATAGACTACATTGTTACGAAATCGAGCACCGGGGATTTTTGCTTGTCGAATTGCCCGATTTTTGATTGGTCTGTTTAGAAAGGGAAGCAAAGATCAAAAATCAAAAATCGGAAATATCAGCTCGTCTTACAACGGAGTCAGTTGGACCATCTAATCATGCCGGACGACGTGCAAGTTAAACAGTTTGAGCTAGCTGAGAAGGATGCGCTACTTTCGTTTTTGGCAAGGGTATATGCTGACGAGCCCAGCAAGACGGACCCTGTTTTTTGGTCCTGGCACTTCCTCGAGAATCCCAACATGACTCTCGATAACATTCCGCTGTGGATTGTTAAGCAAGAAGACAACGTTGTGGGCCAGATGGCAACGATTCCCGCCAGGGTTAAAGTCGGTGACAAAGAGAAAACAGCCCTGTGGATTATCGACTTCATCTTAGATGCGGACTACAGAGGTCGAGGTCTGGGCAAAGCGCTGATGCAGCTGGCGCGTGATACCTATTGCCCGACGATGATTGCGCTTGGCTACAACGCCCAATCGGAGGCGGTCCTGCGTAGTCATAAGTGGGTGTCGTTAGGCAGCATCAATCGTTATCACGCGTTGTTCTATCCGGGCAACGCCAGTAAGGAGATGTCGAATCTTGGTCCAGTGAGGGAAGTAACCAACTTCCTATTCGGTCCGCTACGACCGTCGGCGAAGAAGCTGGCCTTGCAAGGTAACGGCACGATCAGAGAAGTTGAGGAGTTTGACGATTCTTTCGATCAACTTTGGCGCGACGCTTCCGAGCAATGGCCTTGCGCAGTCGTGCGCGGGTCGCGTTTTCTCGAGTGGCAATTCAAACGACAGCCTGGCAAGAAGTTTGAAGTGTTGGGTTATTACGAGAAGGATCGCTTGTTGGGATACGTGGTGCTTTTTTTCCGTAAGGCCAAGGGCCCACTGGCTCCCGACAAGGTGGCGATTAGCGATCTTTGCTACAGTTCGGAAAACTCGGCTACCGTAATAGACAATCTGCTGAACGGTGCGGTGAGTTTGGCTCTTAGGCGCCGGGCCGGCGGACTGGTCATCGATATTCTGGACCACCGGGTCGAGGAAAGGTTGCGGCGCTTCAATTTTTGGAGGATAAAAGCTGCACCGCCATTCATGGCTGGTACGTTTGCAGATCAAGAGCTGATGTACGAGCGAAACAACTGGTATCTAACGCGAGCAGATTCTGACGTGAGTATTTTTGAACATCCCAATCTATGAAGACCGGCGCGACCATGCTTGTTCCTGTTCTCCTCTATCACAAGATCGACAAACCTGGTGATGGTGTATTGGTGCGTGGTGGCTTTACCCCGCCGGCCCGTTTTGCACGGCAACTCGGTTACCTCAAGAAGCAAGGGTTTGTTTTTTACACTAGCTCCGAACTAGTACGGCACTACCGCGAGCACGGTGACTTTCCCCGCAATGGCATTGCCTTAACTTTGGACGATGGGTGGAAAGACAACTACTTTAATGCCTTCCCGATCCTCCGGCAGGTTGGCGTTAAGGCGACTGTGTTCCTGGTCCCCTCCTGCATTGGCGAGGTCTCCAGCAAAGCGATGGCGCCGGGTGAAAAGCCTCGGGCTCACCTGTCGCGCGAGGAGATTCTGGAGATGTCGCGCTGGGGCATCGAGTTTGGCTCACACACGGTGAATCATCGTTGGCTGCCGGACTTGCCGTTGCCGGAAGCGAAATACGAAATTGAAGAGTCAAAACGTCAGTTGGAGGATCTGGTGCAGCAACCGTGCAACGTGTTTGCGTATCCAGCCGGCTTCTACAATGAAGCAGTGAAGGATTTGGTGGCGGGAGCTGGCTACCAGGCTGCGTTTACCACCGATTATGGTCCGAGCGAACCACTCGACCTCTTTGCGCTTAATCGGATTGAGATATTGCGGCGAGACCGTTTTCTTTACCAGGTTGGACGAAAGACGAAGCAGTTGAAGTCTTGAATCCGATTGGATTTGAGGTCGATCAGCCAGTGACAGTTAACTTTAGCGATATTCGCCGAACCATTGGGCGCTCGTTGAGACTCCGCTGTCCAGCGTGCGGCCAATCGTCAATTGTCGACCGCCCGTTTCACGTCAGGCACCATTGCCCGACGTGCCGTTCGTTGTTTAAGCGTGAGGAAGGGTTCTTCGTGGGGGCAATCCTGGCGAACGTGGTCATTACAGAACTGGTGATTCTGGCAGCCTGGTTCATCTGGCTGATAATTGTCGGCTCGCAGTATGAAGGAGTGCTGGCGGGATTATTTGTGCTGGCGCTGGTCTTCCCGGTCGCCTTTTATCATCATAGCTGGAGTTTGTGGCTGGGTTTTGACTACCTGGTCGAATCGTTACCGATACATGTAGAGAATCCAAAGCGGTGACAAGTCCCCGCACTCCAAACCTTTGAGGCTTTATTTCGCGAATTGCACCTGTCTGGGTTATACTCCCCTGGCTCGCCCGGCCGGCTTTTTCGGCGCTCTAAAGTGCCAATCAAACATGCGAAATGCGCGATCGGAGCGATGAAACGCTTCGTGCGTTGACAGGCGAGTTCGATTTTTAGTCGTCTACGAGGCGGCTCAGATTAACTCAGTTACAGCCGCAGATTGGCCAACCGGCCAAGCTAAGCAAGCGCTACAAGGACCTCAAATCCGAGCGGCACAGCAGACCGACAATAGGTCAGAGCACCTTCAGCTTAAGTAGAACATCGGTTGTTCACTTGCTGCACCTGCTCCCTGTTACCGGTTTTCGGCTGACAGCGCGAAGCGGCTAGTCAGGTTTTCTGTTGAAAGAACGAAATTGCGGTCGGGATCTGGACCAACAACTCCAGTTTGCGACCAAGACTGCACGCCTAGCAGCGTGCAATTCCCAAATCACCAGCCCGCAGGTTGAGAATTGGCTCCACTGCCAATCTGACTCTCGGAACAATCCCTTAGCTCAATTCGCAGCGAGACGCATCGACGTGTCGCTATTCGTGCGTGAAGCGCCGGCCTCGCCTTTTGGCTCGACGGCCGAGCTTCCGAAACATCAATTTGTTCAAACGCTTACCAGCCGCTGCAACGACAGCGGGAATGCCGAACTTGTTTTGCATGATTGGTACACGGGTGAGCGTTTGTTAGGAGACAGACAGTAAGAAAATGGCAAAACAACTAATAGTTAGCGTCAATGGACGTGAGAAGAAGATCGCGATCATCGAAGACGACAAGGTCGCGGAGTTTTATATCGAAAGGGGTGAACAGCATCAGGGCATCGTCGGCAATATCTACAAAGGCCGTGTGATGCGAGTGTTGCCGGGAATGCAGTCGGCATTTGTCGACATTGGCCTGGAGCGCGACGCGTTCCTGTATGTTTCAGACTTCTTTGATGAAGAAGAGGAGTTTGAGCGTATCGTCATCGACAAGTCGAAGAAGGGTACGCCGGACGCCGAACATGCCGCTGCCCAGCAGATTGCGCTGGATCGCGTGGAGAAAGAGCAGCGCATCGAAGCCACCCACGAACGCGCTGAGCCACTCCAGGAAGCAGAAGTGGCCAGTCCAGCCGAACCAACCGAGGCCCAGGACGCTGGTCGTCGTCGCGGTCGTCGCGGGCGGCGCCGGTCTCGTTGGGAGAAGGGGGAAGAAACGAAGCAACCAGCGGCACCCGGGGCCGCGTTTGTGCCGCCTGACACGCCATTCGTTGCCGGAGATCCGTCAATTGAGCGAATTATCGACGACGAGGAAGTGGCTGCGGTTAATGGTGAGATGTTCAAGGATGCGAGGTTGCAGGAGCGCATCTTCGATCAGATTCACGCCGTCGAGTTCAATATGGAAGACGACTTCCGCAACGCGGAGGTTGGTTCATTGCTTCCAGCTGGTGGTCTAACCGACGCGTCATTTCAACGAATCGATGACAGCGATACCTATTCTGAAGGGGAAGCGCGTGAGTTTCATGGGTATCAGACACGAGAGGCCCACCTCGATGGTTTTGTTGATGATATTGGCGATGACCCACTGCGTCGGGGCAGCTTTGAGCGAATCAGTGACGAGGAAGAGATGCAAACGGCCATCTCGTACGAGGCCGAGCAGACTCACCGTGGCAAAAAGGCTGCTGCCGAAAGCGACGAGGAAGTAGAGACGCCTAAGCGCCGGCGTTCAACCAAGACCAAGGCAGCGACTAAGACCAGTAGCAAGAAAAAATCCTCAACCAAGAAACCCAGCAAGAAACGTGCAGCCGCAACCGCTGAAACAGCGCCAGCTGAATCAACCGATAGTGAGGCAGCCGGCGATGTTTATAACGACAGCGAGGCGCGGCTGTTTGAGACACAAACACGAGGTGAGTTCGCGACGCGTCGTGGCGGCAGAAGAAGACGACGGTCAGGCAAGGGCAAGCCAGAGGCAGGGGCCCCAGCCGAAGCTGAGTCCAAGACGCCAACAAACGGACAGGACGAAGATGTCGAGCACGAGGTAGAGATTGAAGCCGTTCAGGAAGTCGCTCCCGCGGCCCCGCAGCCAGTGGAAGCCCCGCAAAGACCAAGAGGACGGGAGCAGCGAGAGCAGCGCGGCTATCGCGGCCAGGCGCGTCGAGACCGGCATCAGCCCGCCATTACGGACTTGCTGAGCGAAGGACAGGAGATACTGGTCCAAATTGCGAAGGAACCAATCGCCAAGAAGGGCGCCCGGATCACCTCGCACATAGCATTGCCGGGCCGCTTCCTGGTCTACATGCCAACGGTGGAACACGTCGGGGTGTCGCGGAAAATCGAGTCAGACAATGAACGACATCGCTTGCGTAAGTTGATTCAAACCATCCGGGCGGAAGAAGACATACCGTCTGGTGGGTTCATCGTTCGTACTGCGGGAATCGGAGTAAACGAAAAAGAGTTACGCGAGGACGTTCGTTACCTGGTGCGCACCTGGCTTGATATTCGCGGCTCAGCGGAGAAGTCAAAGGCCCCGGCCCTGGTCCATCGGGACCTCGATCTGGTGCAACGCTTGTTACGCGACCAGTTGTCTGAGGACTTCGAATCGATTCGCGTAGATTCGGAGGAGGAGTATCAACGCATCGTCGAGTTTATTAATCGCATTCAGCCACGCCTGGTGAAGCGCGTGAAACTATACACTCGCGAGCAACCGATCCTTGAAGCGTACGGAGTGCAAGCGGAGATCGATAAAGCGATCAAGCCACGCGTTTGGCTCAAGTCCGGTGGTTACCTCGTCATCAACCAGACTGAAGCCCTCGTGGCCATCGACGTCAACACGGGTAAGTTTGTTGGTCGCGGCAGTGGTCGACTTGAAGATACGATTACCAGGACAAACCTCGAGGCGGTCGAGGAGATCGTCAGGCAGATTCGCCTGCGCGACCTGGGGGGCATCATCGTGCTCGACTTGATCGATATGGAAGAGCGGCGCAATCGGCAGAAGGTCATGCAAGCTTTGCAAGAGGCCTTGCGCAACGACAAATCGCCGACCAAGGTGCTCTCCTTCAACGATTTCGGCCTGGTAATCATGACGCGCAAACGGGTGAAACAGTCGCTCGAAAGGACGCTGTGTGCTCCGTGTCAGTACTGCCAGGGCGCGGGATTGATCAAGTCGCCACAAACGATCTGTTACGAATTGCTCGAAGAAGCGCGTCGTCTTTCGAAGGGGCTAAATGGCGACAGCGACAACAAACAGGTTACCTTGCGGATCAGCCCCGATGTCGCCAAGGCGCTCCGCAGTACTGAGCGGGATGTGCTGGTGGAGATTGAAGATTATCTTGGACCAATCGATATCACGAGTGATCCCACCATTCACCAGGAGCAGTTTGACTTTGCGGTAATCTAAGACGAAGTCGATTTTGCGAAGTCGCAACTCAACAGGACAGGCAGAAATGCCTGTCCTGTTCGTGTTATAAGAGGGACGCGAATTCGCGGTCGAAAAAAATGCGGGCGAGCCGCCCGCGGTCCCAGGTTTCGGCGATGAGTAAGTTAGGAAATTTTTGGAAGACCATGTTGGCCGGCAGTGCCGGTGTGGCCGCGCTAGCGGCGGTTAATGCTGCCATTCGACGCAGCGCGCAAGAACCGGACGATAGCGCCCTTGGCGGCGAAGGCCATTATTTCTCTTGGAAACATGGCAGCGTTTTCTACAAGGAATCAGGAGCAGAAAGATCTGGGCCGCCGCTGGTTTTGATTCACGGAATTGGGCCCGGCGTTTCCAGTTTCATGTGGCGCAAGAATTTCGACAGCCTGGCCAGGTATTTTCACGTCTATGCGTTGGACTTGCTGGGCTTTGGTCTATCGGATAAACCCGCCACCGTTCCCTACTCAGCTGATCTCTACATTGAGCTGGTCTCAGATTTCCTGCGTGAAGTAGTGGCAACTCGCGCGCACCTTATTGCCAGTTCGTTGACGGCGTCTTACGCCGTACGGGTGGCTGACGAACACCCTGAATTGGTGGCAGCGTTAATACTCAATGCGCCGGCTGGTTACGATACGTTGAATACGCGTCCAGGGATGGCTGGCGCGGCGTTTTACGGACTACTCCAATCGCCGGTGTTGGGTACGTCGTTTTATAACGTCATGGCCAGTGAGCGTAGTATTCGCGACTATGCCCGGCGAACCCTCTTCTATGATTATCGTCGCGTCACTGACAGGTTGGTTTCTAATCTTTATGCCACGAGTCATCAACCCGGTGCTCAACACGCTATCGCTGCGTTTTTGTCTGGCTACCTGAACAACGACATGACAGAGCCGTTTTCCCGTTTGACGCAAAATGTTTTGCTCGTATGGGGTAAACAGGATCTCACCACGCCAGTGAGCAAGGCGTCGGCCCTCCTGCAACTCAATCCCAACGCACGGTTACATATCTTTGACTTCTGTCGCAGCATGCCCGAACAGGAACATCCGGAAGAGTACAATGACCTGGTGAGGGAGGCATTCCGCACCCCTGAGAAACACCTCAGCACTACCGCCCGTTAGCAAGCAATGGAGTTGCGTGTGTTTAGACGCAACTCTTGAAGTTGACGTAATCCTAGGTAGCGACGGGCGAGTGTGAAATTTGAATCGGAGCAGGTGTGTCGGGACTTGGCATAGCTTCCGTGAGCGGCTCCCGATTGACATACTTATAAAGAATGTCGCGTTGCTGAGGAATGAACCCGGCCTCACTGATTAGAAAACGCAGCATCTTTTCATCCGCACGGTTGTGAGCGCCCGCCGCTGAGACCACGTTCTCCTCGATCATTATCGAGCCCATATCGTTGGCGCCAAACCGCAGTGCTACCTGGCCCAAACGTAACCCTTGGGTCAACCATGACGACTGGAAGTTTTCAATGTTGTCGAGAAACAGGCGCGAAACAGCGAGCATCTTCAAGTAGTCAACACCCGTCGGTTCGTCTTTGATCTTTCTTCCCAGCGCTGTGTTCTCGCGTTGAAAAGTCCAGGGTATGAATGCCGTAAAGCCGCCAGTTTCATCCTGCAGATCTCTGATGCGCTGCAGATGTCTGACGCGGTGTTCAATTTTGTCGCCGATGCCAAACATCATGGTGGCGGTTGATCGCAACCCTACTTTGTGCACCGCTCTCATCACGCTCAACCACTCGTCCGTAGTGCACTTGGTCGCGACTCGCTTGCGCACTTCGTCATCAAGAATCTCAGCGCCGCCGCCGGGTAGACTGTAAAGTCCGGCCGCCTTCAAACGCGCCATAATAGTTTCGTAGTCGAGTTTGGAGATCAGGTGAAGGTTGTGAATTTCCGGCGGCGAGAAACAGTGCAGCTGAAAGTTCGGGTATTTCTCACGTAGCGAGCGAAGTAAGTCCTCGTACCATTCAATGCCAAAGTCAGGGTGTAGACCACCTTGCATCAAAACACCCGTGCCGCCAAGCGCGATAGTTTCGTCTATCTTTTGAGAGATCTCCTCCAGCGTGCGCACGTAAGTGTCAGGTGCGCCGGGACGCCGGTAGAACGCACAGAAGGTACAGACCACGTTGCAGACATTCGTGTAATTGATGTTGCGATCAATGATGTACGTAACAATATTGCCAGGGTGCTTGCGGGCGCGAATCTCGTCGGCGGCGGCGCCCATCCGGGCAATGTCGTGCGACTCGAGTAGTTGCGTGCACTCTGCCACAGTCATTCGTTGACCGGCCAGTACACGATCGAGAATTTTTTGGATCGAAGATTCAGGCATGTTCAAGTATCAGACCAGGTAAACAATAGCAAAATGCGATGAGGCACGGCTAGTTGACTGCTGAGCTTTGTGCTTTGTTCAGTACCAAGATCAAAGACCGACCGAGGCCCGCCTTACTTCTGAAACACTAGCGGCCTCACACTTTCAATCAGGCTATGCTTGTGAGCGAGTTCGAAATAAAGCTGCAGTCCAGCGCGCATCGATTCATCGATAGAGAAGGCGATATTGTCAGTCAGGTAACTGCCCAGTTCTTCGAGTGGCAGTGGCACAAGACTCCGGTAATGCTCAACGATATCCTCGATTAAATTCACCCCTTCGTCGCGCGCCGAGGCGAAGTCAACCGCAGAGGCTCTCTCGATCGCCGCGTTCCGCACCATCCACATCGCAAACACAAAACCGAGGCCAGTGTGTTGTCGCCACACCGTCGCCATGTCCCAAACGGTAAGTCCATCACGAGGAAACGTCATTCCGGGATCGCCGATTATCAGTGCCGCATCACTATGCTCGAGCATCTCTGGCAGGTTTGGTGAATGACTGGCCCAGCTTGGTTCGGCTCGTAGAAACTCACGAAACAGAATCTTCACCAACGTGGCCGAAGTTCGGGATGATTCATCCAGCGCCACACTCCGTACCTCTTCGAGCTGGCGCAGTTTTGAAACCAACACCACACTGCGTACCTCGCCTTTGGAGCCCACGCACACATCAGGAATCAAGGAAATGTTCTGGATCCGTTGATACTCGATTACTGGTACAAGTGCTACTTCGACTTCCGCTTGATCCAGTAGCCTGGCACAGCGCGAGGGCACCGCATTGATGAGCTCAACTACTCCTTGCTTTGAGCCATGCAGGAAACTCCAAATTAACGGTGCACTGTTTAGAAAATGCGATGCGGCGACGCGCGGAAGTGTGGGCACAGGCGGGTTGGAGGTAATAATTGGCTCCTCAGTAAAAGATTGTGTACGGCCCAAATGCTAAGACATCGATCTTACCGGCGCAAGCGTGTCAATTGACACGCATCTTTTCAGCCAATTACCATGCGCCAAACCAAATGACTCTCTACGATGTCACCGTACCGCTGAGCGACGATTTGCCGACCTATCCAGGTGATCCCGGCATCGAGATCAACGACTGGTCAACCCTGGCAAACGGCGACGCGGCAAATGTTTCTTTGCTCCACTTTGGTGCTCATACCGGCACACACGTCGACGCCCCGGCCCACTTCCTTCCCGGTGCAGCGAAGAGTGAGACGATGCCGCTGGACGTTTTGCTCGGCAAGGCATTGGTAGTTGAGTTGCCGGAAACGGCCATTGTCATTGACGAAGAATTTGTAGCGGAGCATTGTCCGGCCAACACCGAACGAGTCCTTTTCAAAACTCGAAACTCTCATTTTTGGTCCGAGTCAAAGTCAGTTTTTCGGCGAGACTTTACGTACCTTTCCTTGCCGGCGGCGCAGCGCCTGGTGACCCAGGGAATAAGACTTGTAGGCATCGATTATCTTTCGATAGAGCAATTCGGCGTGGAACGACACGAGACCCACTTTGTATTACTACGTAGTGGCGTGGTGATTGTTGAAGGTCTGAATCTTATTGAGGTTCCACCTGGCAATTACGAACTCGTCTGCCTGCCACTCAGAATTCGGGGAGGTCATGGCGACGGGGCGCCGGCGCGGGTGGTCCTGAGAACTATTGCTTGAGCGAATACGAAACAGATGGCAACGGTTAAAGACAAGAAAGAAGGGTACCGGCAAAAAGTCTACCGCCTCGTGCGCCGCATACCGCGCGGTCGGGTGATGACCTATGGACAAATTGCTGAATTGTTGGGCGACGGTTACACGCCGCGAACAGTCGGGTTCGTAATGCACGGCTCAGATGACGGCACACCATGGCATCGAGTGGTGAATGCGCAAGGCGCATGTTCGACGATTAACCTCGTGCTGCCGCATGACAAGCAACAGAAGATGCTCGAGTCGGAAGGGGTGGTGTTTGATAAAGCAGGACGATGCGACCTGCAAACTTTTTTGTGGATCCCGGGTTCGCGATCAGTACCGCGTTCAAGCGAGAAGAAAAAGACCATTTTGTTCAAGCGAAAGTCCGCCCGTTAAAGGAGTAAAGTCATGAGCTCTGACCCCCTGCAGCCGCGAGTGCCTTACGCCGTTAGTCCGCCACGTTATTCGGTTTCCCACCAAATGGTGACAACCGCCTTTGAACTACCTCATTACCGCATCAGTCAAAACCTGGGAGTAGTTCGGGGTATCGTGGTGCGTTCACGAAACGTATTTGCCACGATAGGCGCATCACTGCAAACCATCGTCGGCGGCAATATCACCGTCTGGACCAGGCTTTGCGAACAAACACGTTCAGATGCCTTTGACATCATGATTCAGCACGCCACCGAAGTTGGCGCCAACGCCGTAATCGGGGCCCGTTATGACACCACTGAATTGTCGACTGGAGTCACCGAAGTGCTTGCTTACGGAACTGCCGTCATTGTGGAACCAATCGAGTCTGAGAGTTTTCGTTCATGAGTCAGACAGAGTTGAGTCAGGCCCAGCGAGACAGAATCGCCAAGGCCATGGACATGGTTCCCTTTGCCAGGTTGCTGGGCCTGCAACTGGAATCTGCCGTGGCAGGTCAAGCTGTTATGACCCTGCAGATTAGAGACGAACTCCTCCAGAATCTGGGCGTCGTTCATGGCGGGGTCACTGCGTCACTAATTGATTCCGCTGCGGCCCTGGCGATTGTGCCTCTGCTGGAAGCAGGGGAAAGAGCTACTACGGTAGACCTGACTATCAACTATCTGCGCCCATTACGCTCTGGCAAGGTGACGGCAACCGCGCGAGTGCTGCGGGCCGGAAAGCGGATAATCGCGGTATCTGCTGACGTTGAAGACGAAGCTGGGAATCTTGCTGCAACCGGTCTCACCACCTACCTCCGATTCTTAGAGAAATAGTGCGATTTCCCTCCATAAATTCCTCATAGACACCATCTTGTTTATCAATGTAAAATGCGTTTGGCCCCACGGTTTTTCGGCCTTTCCGGACTTTTACCCGCCTGTGAGTCTTTCGCCCAACATCAATGCGCTCACTCTACGATTCGCTACTCGCTCAACACCCTCGTCAACTGAGTCCACTCAGATGCTCGCAGTCCACCATCACTCAGCTTCATCGCTATTTCGAGGAGGTGGTCCTCGAGAATGGCCTCGAGGCCCTCGTCGTCGAGAGTCTGCCCTCTGGTCAGGATCGTTCAGCCAGCGAATTGACTCGAGTCAAGGATCTGGTCCAAGGGGCGGCAAATCTTTTCGTCTTTCTGCAACCGGACGATGCCCTGCGCCGGTCACTAGGCCGTAAGAAGACGGCGACGAAGAGAGCGGCACTGTTGGACGGTCAGGAGGGCGACGGCGAGCGGTTTGTGGTGATTGTTGATGCGCGCTTCTGCGCGGTGCTTTCCTGCAGTGGTGTTCGCGAAGTCGAAGCCGAGAATGGTAGTGACCTGGTCGTCTGGAGCTTCGAACCCGATGTTGTCTATTCGGCCGTGGAACACCTGATGGCCCGGATGACCGCCGAGCAGCCTTCCCAGGCGAATGCCTTCGTCAAAGCAGTCGATCGTTCAATGCCGCAGGCGACATCACTGCAACTGACGTTGGGAGTGACCACGAAGTTGGCCAGATTGTTGCAAGAGCAGGCGGAACGAGAGATCGCCGTCAATCGCATCGCGACTGCAATCCGCAACTCGTTGGAGTTAGACAATCTCCTGCTTACAGCGGCAAATGAAGTGGGGCGTTCACTCAGTGCGAAGTCCTGTGGCGTCTTGATTGAGGGTGATCTGGTTGGTAAGACAATGACCGGACATTACTTTCGCTCCGAGCCGGTGGTGAATAACAAGTCGCTCCGGAAGCTGTTGGCGGATCTCAAGCAAGTACGCGCCAGTTTGCACCGGTCAAAGCATCCCTGGATAGTTGATGGACCAGACCCGAAAGCCACTGGCAATTTCCCGCAAGCGGCAGTGCCGCTGATCTATCAAGGCGCGTCCGTGGGGGTATTACTGGTGCAGTCAGATGATCCAACTCGAGTCTGGGCCGAGAACGAGTTGCTACTCCTACACACTGTTGCCGACCAGTTGACTGTTGCGGTCAAGCAGGCGCACTTGTTTGCGCAGATGCAGGTGCAAGCTCTCACCGATGGCCTGACCGGTTGTTACAACCGCCGCGCTTTTGACTTGCAGTTGCAGAAAGATCTGCACCTGGCAATGCGAATGCGTCATCCACTGGCGCTCATCATTCTGGACCTCGACGATTTTAAGCAGATCAACGATTGTGCCGGCCACGATGTAGGCGACTCTGCGTTGCGTAGCCTGGCGGAGACTTTCAGACGTGAACTGAGAGCTGTCGATACCGCAGCGCGATTTGGTGGTGACGAGTTTGCGATCATTTTGCCGCAAGCAGGCACTGAAGGCGCATTGGTAGTGGCCGAACGGCTGCGGCGGAGAATAGCGGCAACTGAAATACCCGGCTATGGGCCAATGAGTGCGTCGTTTGGGGTGGCGGCGTTTCCTTTCCACGCTTCGTCGCGTGACTCGCTAGTGGTAACAGCTGATCGGGCGCTCTACCAGGCGAAACGTGCCGGCCGCAATCAAGTGAGTCTTCCCTCCACCGAGTCTGAAAGTGATCCGCTGGAAGTTTTCGAAGCGGAAGTCGTCACCTCCGAGCGCCGTTAAAGCTTACCTCAGAAGGTTGGAACTGCAGCAAACTCATCCTCGTTTGGTTTCCTCAGGGTAGATCACGCATCATAGCGTTCCTGCGATCGCTATCCCGACCAGATCGCGCCGTCGAACCATGGATGACTTAAGGAAATTCGCCCGCTACTTCCGTCCTTACAAGCTATCGTTAACGGTTGGCATTGCTTGCATTCTGGCCAGCACCATGGCTGGATTGGTCATTCCTCTGATTGTCGGGCACGCTGTTGATCAAAACTGGGTCGAAATATCGTGGACTAGACTCACCATCGCCGCCGCCAAGGTACTGGGCGCCAGTCTGGTTAGCGGTACTTTTCTTTTTCTCCAGCGGCGCATCCTCATCGCCATGTCACGCAACATCGAGTACGACTTGCGTAGGGATTTCTACGAACATCTGGTTGACCAGCCACTCTCATTTTTTCATGAGCACCGGATCGGCGACTTGATGGCCCGGGCAACGAACGATCTGGCGGCTGTCAGACAACTCAGTGGGCCAGCCATCATGTACTCGTTGCAAACTTTGTTTGTGCTACTCGTGGTCCTGCCTCTGCTGTTTATGACCAACTGGTGGCTCACACTCCTGTTGCTGGTCACGATGCCCCTGGTGTCGCTCACCATCAAGTTCTTCGGCCAGCAGGTGCATGTCCGTTTCGAAGAGATCCAGGACTTCTTCGCCCAGATCACAGCTCGCGCGCAAGAGAACTTTACCGGCGTGAGAGTGGTGCGCGCTTATGCCCAGGAGGATGCCGAGATTGCCGAATTCAACAAACTCAATCGGCAATATGCAGAGCGGAATCTGAGCCTTGTGCGCATTGACGCGATTATGCGCCCGCTCATGCAATTCCTGATTGGGATCGGGTTTGTTCTGATAATTTGGGCCGGTGTCCCACTCGCAGTGCGAGGAGAGATAACGGTAGGCCAGTTCACTGTTTTCAATCTCTACCTGGCGCGGTTGATTTGGCCGTTGATTGCCCTCGGCTATGTGGTGAATCTTTACCAGCGCGGTACAGCCAGCTTGAAGCGTATTAACGCCATCTTCAGGCTCAAACCTTCAATCACTGACAAACCGGACAGCAAGGAGCAAGCACCCATAGAAGGCGCCCTTGAGTTTCGCGACCTGACTTTTCGCTATCATGCCGGCGTCGAACCAGTGCTACAGCAACTAAACCTCACCATCCCGAAGGGACAGAGCGTGGCATTTGTGGGCCGCACCGGTAGTGGCAAGTCGACTATTGTCAATTTGATTCCGCGCCTTATCGAGGCGCCCAAGGACAGTCTCTTCATCGATGGTGTCCCGATCGAAAACTATCCCCTGGCTCAATTGCGCTCGAGTATTGGTTATGTCCCCCAGGAGACGTTTCTGATCAGCGAGTCAATTAAAGGCAACATCGCCTTTGGTGTGGACCAGGCGAAAGATGCCGATGTCGAGTGGGCCGCGGAGATAGCTGGTCTCACTGAGGACATTCAAGGCTTTCCCGCAGGTTTTGAAACACTGGTGGGGGAACGAGGCATAACCTTATCGGGCGGTCAGAAACAGCGCACCGCCATTGCCCGAGCAGTCTTGCGTGAGCCAAAGATCCTGATTCTCGATGATGCCTTGTCGTCAGTTGACACTTACACGGAGGAAAAAATCCTGGCCCAGTTGCGCGGCGTGATGAGAGATCGGACAAGTTTGATCGTCTCGCACCGCATCTCCACTGTGCGAGATGCTGATCTGATTTGCGTGCTGGATGAGGGACGCATCATAGAGCGGGGAACTCACGATGAGTTGCTGGCTCTTGGTGGCGAGTACGCTGATTTGTACGAACGGCAGCTTTTGGAAGAGGAACTCGCCGCTACCTAAGGACTGAAAGATGTCAACCGCAATTAAAGAGTTTCACGAGGAAGAGGCAATCGGCAAGACGTACGACTTGCAGGTCGCACGTCGCCTGGCCAGGTACCTGAAGCCGTACCTGCGCATGCTCATTCCTGCTCTTTTTCTGACCCTGGCATTAAACCTGCTGGGAGTGCTGCAGCCGAAGTTTACGCAGTATGCAATCGACTGGCACATACTGCCGCGACGACTTGAAGGTCTCTGGTTGTTGGTTGTGCTCTACGTAGGGGCCTTGTTTTTCCGCCTCGTATTTTCTTACTTCCAATCGATTCTGCTCAACACCGTCGGGCAGTATGTGATGTTTGATATCCGGCGGGAACTCTACGACAAACTGCAACATCAGGAGATCGCTTATTACGACCGCAATCCTGTCGGTCGAATCATGACCAGGTTGACGACAGATGTCGACTCGCTCAACGAACTTTTTACCCAGGGTGTGACTGATCTGTTGGGTGATCTGGTGATGATCGTGGCGATCATCTCGGTAATGATTTGGATGGACGTGCGTTTGACCTTGGTTACTTTACTGACAGTGCCAATGTTGTTTGCCGCCACCACCTGGTTCCGAAAGGGCGCGCGTCGCGGCTACGACATGGTGCGCACTCGCATCGCGCGCATCAACGCCTTCCTGCAGGAGCATCTTGCCGGCGCCCAAACAGTGCAGATATTTAACGCTGAGGCAAAATCGCTGAGGAAATTCCAGGCCATTAACGAAGAGTATCGACAGGCAAACATTGAAACGATCTTCTATTACGCTGTTTTCTTCCCGCTGGTGGATCTCATCGGCGCAGTAGGCGTGGCGCTGATAATTTGGTATGGCGGTTACCGCGTCATGCAGAACACCGCCGGGTACACGGTGCTTAGCCTGGGAGCACTGGTGGCTTTTATTCAGTATTCTCAATCCCTCTTTCAACCTATTCGCGACATCTCGGACAAATACAACGTGCTGCAGGCCGCGGTGGTCGCGTCGCATCGAATTTTTAAGACGCTCGATCTCCCAATCGCCATCGTCAATGCGGCGCACCCGTTGAAAGCTGAACGCGCGCGCGGACGAATTGAGTTTCAGAATGTTTGGTTCGCTTATAAGAACGAGGATTGGGTTTTGAAAGACGTCTCATTCACGGTTGAGCCAGGCCAGTCGATCGCGCTGGTTGGTCACACCGGGTCGGGAAAGACGACGATCACCAATTTGCTGATGCGCTTCTATGACATTCAGCGCGGCAAGATTCTGTTAGACGGTGTCGACTTGCGCGATTGGGATCTGACAGCTCTCAGGCAGAACTTTGCAGTGGTGTTGCAAGACGTATTCCTGTTCAGTGGTACTGTCGAAAGTAACATTCGCCTTGGTCGCGAAGAGATTCCCGAGGAGCGAGTGCGTTGGGCCGCGCGTGAAGTACACGCAGATCGTTTTATCGAACGATTGAAGGATGGTTATCGCGCCGAGGTGAGGGAGCGAGGCGCCGGGCTGTCGGTGGGCCAGAAACAATTGGTATCGTTCGCGCGAGCATTGGCTTTCGATCCCGCGTTGCTGATTCTCGACGAAGCAACCAGTTCAATCGATACGGAGACAGAGCAGTTGATCCAGCAGGCGATCGAACGGGTCATGCGTGATCGAACCTCAATCGTAGTAGCCCACCGGCTTTCCACCATTCAAAATGCCAGTCGGATAATTGTGATGCATCACGGGGAGATTCGCGAGCAGGGCACACATCAGGAGTTACTTGCCGAGCGCGGGTTGTATTGGAAGCTTTACAAGTTGCAGTACGCAGATTCGCCCAATAGAGAATTGGGCCCAGGCGTCTCACGTCGCTTACAGTTGAGTGAGAATTAGGGACATTGAAGTGCTCAACTCCCCAGAATTGCGCAGTTGGGAAGGGGGTAAGCGGCTTGCCAGTTCAACTCACGATTTCGGACCTCTGAGCGCACCCCCGCTGATCTTTGCCTCCGATCTCTCACCTGAATTAATTCTCCTTAGGTTCAAACCACAACGAGAGGTTTTTGATTGCCAGCTCAGCGGGGGTGCGCTCACAGGCTCGATCGGTTCGTTGAGTTGGCAACGCGCTTACCCCCTTCCTAACTGCGCTGCCATAGACAGTTGAGCGTCTTTTGACTTTCCTGACTGTGCATTCTCGGAGTTGAGTTGGCGCAGATCTAACCGGGTTTATTGAACTTCTTCTCATCTATCGGGACGTTCAACTTAATCTCTGTGAACTTCCTTGTGATGCTATAGAAAGGATCGACTGCCGACACGCGAATGGTAAACGGCAACTTCATCCCCTCAACCTCGCGATAATCTTCAAAGTCGACCTGTTCCGGAATTGTTCCCACCGGGGTTGTTACTGACGAAGCGCGTCGCACTAGCAGTCCAGTTTCCACGTCGAAGAACAGTCGTTCCCGGCGATTGTCTGTCGTATTGGCGCGCACCACATAAACATCACGCCCGTTGATTTTGTCCTTACCAGCAACGGCGATGCGGGAAAACTCATCCTTGAGTTTAATGTCCCTTAGTAGGTCGGGATAGCGACGAAGATAGTAAGCCTCTGCCGGACCCATTTCTCTGACGCCGCGGGCACCCTTCTCCCAGGCGCCTGTACTGTTGAAACCTCTTTCAGTTGTTCCTTGTTCACCGGTAATTACTGCCAAACCCTTGTCGGGCCCCGACTGATAGAGTTCATACGGAAACGTTGCGCCGGCTGCCGTGGTGACACTGCCCTTCATTACTCGAGATTTCAACTTTTCAATGGCTGCGGTTCCGCCTAATGCCTGCGTATATTTGTCGAGTACCTGTTCAATAGTCGGCAATGCTTCGCGCGGCTGGCCGGCTGAATTCGGCCCTGGTTGTGGCCGTGGCTCAGGAGTTGGTACGGGGACGCTTAGTGTGTGGGCGACAGAACTGTTGCCTCGATGACAGGTGTAACAACTCACCTCCGGGTTTCCCTTGAAACTGTTCTTGTTGATCCCGGTAACCATGGTGATCATCTCGCGCGCCGACTTCTTCGCACCCTTCTCATCGGAAGCGTAATCCCAGGTGCCATCCTTGTTGACGTGACAGAAGTTGCACCTGACCCCCAGCGACGAATTTATATAGTTCATCACCGGAATTAGTTGCGACTCGGGCAGCCCTTTTAGCACCTGGATGTTCTTGTGTACTTCTTCAACTGGTTTTTCGGTGCTGGTGGCTGCCGGGGCCGCTGGATTTTGTGCGGAGGTGCGAACGATTATCAGGGCCAACGCCAGCATGAGACAAAGCGCTAAACCGATAGGTCTGAGCAATGCGGATGGTGATTGGGACATATTTTAGTTTGACTCCTTAAGTGTGAGAGCGACCGGTTCTCTGTTAGAGCGAAAATAGACCGGCCTGGCCGCGAAGCGCGATTGTAGCAACGCATCAGCAGTACAGCGAGCCTTTGGAGTGCGGGGACTTGTCACCGCTTTGTGATCACGCAAATTGCACGTGTTTCGATCACAAAGCGGCGACAAGTCCCCGCAATCGAAAAGGCTCGCTGTATTGCTTGTTTAGAACTTTAGAAAAAGAAATCAGTTTTCGGCTTGCGCCATACTGCTGGTGCGATCTTTCAGCGGCACCAGGCTTTCAAAGGATTTGTAGATCTGCAGGTACGTCTGTGTTTCGCGGGGAATCAAGACTTTCCAGCTATCACCACCGCGCCGGATATAAGACGGAAGTTTGGCTGCGTTGGAGTTGTAGCCGGCCGCCAGCAGTTCACTTGTAGTTGCCAGTTTCGCGTTCAGGGCGTACTTCACATCTTCATTGGCTGACAACTCATTCCACGTGTCTTGCATGTAGAGCAACATCGCCTGCAAAGCATTTCCGTGGTTGCGCATACCGGTAACAAAATCTGGAATAAGGCCGACACCAGGGTGACGTTGTCTCTCGAGGTTATAAGCCCAGGGAATCATCTGGACCATTCCTCCGGCGCCTGCGCTGCTTACTGAATACCGGTAAGTGTCGAGTTGATTCA
>DATFRK010000412.1:0-10743 GCA_035263325.1 Pyrinomonadaceae bacterium
AGCCCGATGCGATGATCGGTGACGCGATTTTCCTTGAAGTTGTAGGTGCGAATCTTTTCTGACCGGTCCCCTGAACCCACCATTGACCGGCGTTCACTGGCCAGGGCTTCGTGCTGCTTTTGCTCTTCAATTTCCTGCAAGCGGGCACGCAGAACGCGCATCGCCTTCTCCCGATTCTTAATCTGCGACTTTTCATCCTGCATCGAGACCACCACTCCAGTCGGCAAGTGCGTGAGACGAACCGCGGAATAGGTCGTGTTTACTGATTGGCCACCAGGACCTGACGAGCAGAAAGTATCAATGCGCAGATCCTTGGGATCGATCTTCACATCAACCTCTTCGGCTTCCGGCAAGATCGCCACGGTAATTGCAGAAGTGTGAATGCGGCCACTCGCCTCAGTCTGCGGTACTCGCTGGACGCGATGCACGCCCGACTCATGTTTCAGTTTCGAATAGACTTTGTCGCCTTCAATCAGGGCAATTGCTTCCTTTAGACCTCCAATACCTGATTCAGAAGCTTCGAGAACTTCGAAGCGCCACCGTTGCCTTTCGGCGTAGCGCGAGTACATCCGTAGCATCTCTGCGGCAAACAACGTGGCTTCGTCGCCGCCAGTGCCAGCCCTGATTTCGAGGATTACGTTCTTCTCATCGTTGGGATCGGAAGGAATCAGAAGCAGCTTGAGCTCACGGTCAGTTTCGTCGAGCCTGGTCTGCAGCGTCTCCAACTCCAGGCGCGCCATCTCACGGAGTTCATCGTCATCCGAGGTATCAAACAGTTCTCGCGCACCCGCGAGTTCCGCCTTCAACGACTTCCAGGCCTGGTACTTTTGGACCACCTCGCCGAGGGTACGGTGTTGCTTGGCGGCCTTGGCATAAGCACTCGGGTTGGCTAGTAGCTCGGGAGACGATAGTTCCTGGGTGAGTTCCTCGTACCGGCTTTCGATCTGTTCCAGTTTTTCTAACATTGTGTCACCTGACCGTAACCCTCACGAGAGCGGTGCCAGCACCGGCTCCGGGTTCTGCGGTTCCAACTTTAACGATTCTTTCAACGCTTCGATGGCCACTTCCAACTGTTGATCATCTGGCTCCTGCGTGGTGATATTTTGCAGCCACACACCAGGCTTCGTGATCAACTTGAAAATCCAGCTGCTCTCCTTTTTCGCCGACAGACGAATGATCTCGTAGGAAAGTCCCGCGACCACCGGAATCAAAACGATGCGAATGAGAAAGTTCAGGGTCAAGGCGTCAAACTTGATTAATGAAAACAACAGGATGGCCACCAGCATCACTACCATCAAGAAACTTGTGCCACAGCGAGGATGCTGACGTGGTTGAGGTCGCGCGTTTGCCACCGTCAACGGCAGTCCGGCTTCCCAGGTGAAGACAGTCTTGTGTTCAGCACCGTGATATTGGAAGACGCGGCGAATGTCTTTCAAAAGCGAGAAGCTGAAGATCATGATCAGGAAGAACGACATGCGAATCAGTCCGTCGATCAGGTTGAAGGCGACAGATGGTCGCACCGGCCTGAGATAAGGCCTAACTGCTTCCCATGTTTTCGTGTACCAGGCCGGATTCGTGTCAACGGTCGGATTGTCTGCCGCGGGTGTCGCGACGCTTGAAGTTTGAGTCGCGGTGGCGGCGGGTGGCGCCCAGCCAACAGCAATGAAGAGTGCATTGGTTAGCAGCAACGGGGCGGCCACGAACAGCAGCACGTTAAAGATCAGCGCGAAGATGATCGAACCTACAGCTGCTGCATTTGTTCCTTTCTTCAGTTCATCTTTCGATTTCTTTTCTGTCGGCACAGGAAAAAGCCCAGGGACGGCGCCAGTCAGTCCGGCAAAATCGCCCTCGCCTTCGATTACCGCGGGAGATAGGGCAATCTTTACCTCTTCTGTTTTGGCTAGTTCAGCTTCCTCAAAAGCCTCACTGGCCGAATAGTTCAACGCCTTGATGCCAAGTCCCATCGATTGCACCAGGACCGCGCCACCACGAAGCACTGGTAATTTGAGCAGCGGAAACTTGTCACTCCACTTCGGCAAGCGCGCGGCGGTGTTCACGATCGTGCCGTCGGCCTTGCGCACGGCAATAGCGTAGGCATTTGGCGTACGCATCATCACGCCTTCAATTACGGCCTGGCCGCCAACAATTAAGTCTCTTTCTGGTGTGCTCATGATCGTCAATACTAAATCGTGAATCGTTAAATCGTCGTCCGAGGTTTGGAGCCTTGACCCCTTGAAAAACACTAACGCCGGCGTTTGCTGTGCCGTCGCTTTGCTTTGGATGCAGCAAGAGCGACCAGCTTCGGCGCCGGCGTCAAGAAAATGTTATTAGCTAATGTCGGTTAAACAGAATCACGTGAATAATTTTACTGGGCGGATGTAGCGCCCTCGGTCGCCGGTTTTTTGCCATAGCGTTTGTTAAAGCGATCGACGCGTCCGGCTGTGTCCACCAGCTTTTGTTTGCCGGTGAAGAACGGGTGGCAGGCGGAGCAGATTTCCACGTGCAAGTCCGATTTGCGTGTCGAGCGGGTCTTAAAGGTTTCGCCGCAAGCGCAGGTAACGGTTATTTCTGTGTATTCGGGGTGAATTCCTGGTTTCATTACGTCTTCTTTCGTCACTCACTAGGGCCGCCAATCGGCCGAATTTTCAAACAGGTTATGATAGGGTTCCGCGGTAAATATCGTCAAGCGAGGAACGTCTTGAAGGCTTTAAAGACGCCTGAACAAGTTGGTTGACACGAGATAAATCGCATGTTTAAATCGATTTTCGCCGTCCTTCTGTACTATTAGTAACACCGAGCAGCACCATCGAACACGCCCTGCGTGGAATTCGTTCGACCAGCCCCGAGCGATCGCGAATTGGAGAGCGAGGTGTAGAATCTAGTCGAGCCTTTGGGCATCTATGCCAGAAGACACGAAGCAGCCGGACCCAACAGAACCTCCAAAACCGGACGCGCCAGAGTCTGATGCGTCCGGTGTTCAATCTGCCGCGCTCTCTGGATCTGACGCCGAGAAATCGGCCATCGTCGAAGAAGCCAAGAATCGGGTAGCAGCCGCCAAAGAATCCCTGGCCGCTAAAGCCGAGACGCCCGCAGGAACTCCTAAACCTCCAGTTAAAAAGAAGGAAGAAGGTCCGAAACCTACTGACGCCGGCAATCATCCGCTGGTACAGAAGCTGCGCGCAAAATTTGGCGAGTCCGTAGGGGACGCCTCTGAATTCATTGGCCAGCTTTCCGTCAACATCCGGCGAGAAAAGATCGTCCAGGTTTGCGAATTTCTCAGACAGGACGAAGAGACGCCGTTCGCTTATCTGTCTGACCTCACCTGTGTCCACTTTCCTGATCGCAAGGACGCGCCGTTTGAGATTGTCTATAACCTCTATTCCATTGAGGCGAATGAACGTATACGTCTGAAGGTCGCAACGACGGAGCAGATGGGCGTCTACAGTGTTACCGGCGTTTGGCCGGCAGCCAATTGGTTGGAGCGGGAAGTGTTTGATCTCTTCGGGGTTCGTTTCGCAAACCATCCCGACCTACGCCGCCTGTTATTGCCGCCGGATTGGGAAGGTTATCCGCTGCGAAAGGATTTTCCCCTCGAGTTTGTTGAGAACGCCTGGACGGAAGAGCATTTGCCGGAGATGACCGACGTGCAGCGCGAGCAGTTGGAGCAGCGGCGCGCTTACGGCCTTGAGATACTTTCTGTGCCCCAGGAACGAATGATGAGAGAGATCTTTCGCGGTGGCAAAGACGTGATGCCAAAAGATAAGTGAGCTTTGTGCTTTGGTCTTTGTTCTTTGTATATCTTTGTTAGCAGCCGCCTTGACTCCGAAGTTAGCAGCGCAAATAAGACTTGAGGGCATCAGACGGATAAAATACCAGGAAGCTCGAAGGACAAAGCGCAAAGTACGAAGTACTACTTCCTTATGACGCCGAAAGAGATTGCCACCCATTACGATGCCAAGGTTTTCGATACGCCGGATGCGGCGAAGGTGGCGGGCTTTGTCTTGACTGAGAGTTTGGCGCCCAGAAATGTTTGGAACAAAGCAAGCGCGGCGAGTGCGATTGTACTGAAACTGGTTGACAAGAGATCTAGCGGCGACGCTGAGGAGATCGGTTTGGTGATTGAACCCTGGCGTGTGACCGGTTGTTACAAGCCGCAGCAGTCAGAGACACCGGCGGCATAGGAGCAGCGGCAGTAAGCAGGGAGCAGGAGGCAGGAAAACAAAGAACAGAGAAAAGAGAACGAAGAACTAAGCACAAAGTACGAAGCACGTCAGCGTTAAGAGTTTAGTATGCACCAGGTAGAAATAGCGACAACCCAGGAAACCTTGCTCGATAGCCCCGAGATGGTGCTCAACATGGGGCCACAGCACCCTTCCACTCACGGGGTGCTGCGCGTGATCCTCAAGCTCGACGGCGAAACGGTCATCGATCTCGACTGCGACATTGGCTATCTCCATCGCGGCATGGAAAAAATAGCTGAGAATCGCATGTACACCATGATCGCTCCCTATTGGGATCGGCTCGACTACATCGCCGCAGTTTCAAACGGACTGGTCTGGGTTGAGACCGTTGAACACATCATGGGCCTGGATGTACCTCCGCGTGCCCACTACCTGCGCACAATTCTCACCGAACTCAATCGAATAGCTTCACATCTGCTGTGGCTGGCGACTCACGCGCTTGATATTGGTGCGGTCACCGTGTTGCTGTGGGCCCTACGTGAACGCGAAGAGATACTAAAGATCTTCGAACGCCAGTTTGGCGCGCGCTTGACGTGTCATGCCTGGCGCGTCGGTGGCATGCCCAATGATGCCTATGACGATTTCAATACGGACGTCCGTCGATTTGTAAATAACTTTCCCAAGCGGTTGGACGAGTATGAAACTGTACTTTCAGAGAATCGCATTTGGTTGAGCCGAACTGTCGGTATTGGGGTTATTTCCGGACCTGAGGCTATTGCCATTGGCTTGTCAGGCCCGGCACTTCGTGGTTCAGGCGTCGCCTGGGACGTTCGAAAGTCGCGACCTTATGCCGCCTACGGTGATATGGACTTCGATATTCCGATCGGTGAAAACGGTGATACCTATGATCGCTACCTGGTGCGACTCGAGGAAATGCGCCAGTCACGACGGATCATCGACCAGGCCCTCGATAACCTGCCGGACGGACCGGTAAACGCCAAGTTACCCAAGGTCGTGAAGCCACCCGTCGGTGACTACTATCATTCAATCGAAGGTCCCAAGGGTGAGATTGGCTGTTATCTCGTGTCTGACGGTACCGCACAGCCATGGCGCGTGCGAGTACGTCCACCGTCATTTATCAACCTGCAAGCGTTGAAACAGATGTGCGTCGGTCACCTGGTCGCTGACGTTGTGGCCATTATCGGTACGCTGGACATAGTGTTGGGTGAGATCGATCGGTAGAGATAGCTTATGTTGCTGTTTGCTCCTCTTAATGTGCTCGATCAGTTCTTGTTGAGGTGGTTCAGCGCCGACACCATCAACTTTGTGATCTGGCCCTTGATCCAGATCGGTATCGTCGTCACGCTGGTGGCGCTGTGGGTAGCTTACGCGACTTACCTGGAACGCAAAATTTCCGCTTTCATGCAAGCTCGCCTGGGCCCGATGCGAGTTGGACCATGGGGGTTACTGCAGCCCATCGCCGACGGTCTAAAGCTGTTGACGAAAGAAGACTTCGTTCCTGAGAAGGCGGATCGCTGGATCTTCTTCTTTGCGCCTTACATCGCTGTTGCGGCCGCGTTCATTGTCTTTTCCGTCGTTCCCTTTGGACCAGACTGGGCAGTCATCGCCGACGTCAATATCGGCCTCCTGCTGGTGCTCGCCGTTTCCAGCGTTGGTGTGTTGGCTTTGATCCTGGCCGGTTGGTCCTCCAATTCCAAGTACGCTCTACTGGGCGCCTTACGTTCGAGCGCGCAGATGGTTTCGTACGAAGTCGCGATGGGGTTATCGCTCATTGGCGGCTTAATGTTCGCTCGTACCCTATCGCTTTCCGGGATCGTGACGGCGCAGGCTTCAGATTCGATTTGGTTCATCGTTTATCAACCGCTTGGCTTCATTCTTTTCCTGATTAGTGGCATCGCCGAAAACAACCGCGCTCCTTTCGACTTGCCCGAAGCCGAGTCGGAGTTAGTAGCAGGGTTCCATACCGAGTACTCAGGGATGCGTTGGTCGTTGTTCTTCATGGCCGAGTATGCGGCGATGGTGGTAGTCGCTGCAGTTGCTACCACGGTTTATCTCGGGGGCTGGTACTTCCCCTATGTGTTTGCCCTGACTGCAGCCAGGGGCCATCACAGTTTGTATGTAGCCGTCAGTGTGCTGGTGTTTCTCTTCAAGGCTTCAATCGTTCTGTATGTCTATTTCTGGTTGCGTTGGACGTTGCCGCGCTTTCGTTACGATCAGTTGATGGATATTGGCTGGAAGTGGTTGATTCCGTCTGCGCTCATCAATATCGCCTGGACCGCTCTCACGGTAACTGTGGTGCAAGGGCTGAATTCAGCTAACGTACTTAAGACAATTGAGTTGCTCGGTCCACGTTTGAATCTGACCATGGCCGGCAAGTTGGTGGCGTTTGGCTTCGGTCTGGTGGGCGTGTTTATCACCGGTGCGTTGTTAGCGCGGATCAACTGGCGCTCACGTGACTTTAACTTGAAGACGCAGCGGAGAGATATCCGGCTGGTCAATCTGCCGAAAGGGAAACCGGCAGTTCCGGTTCAATGATTGCTGATTGGTGATTGCCGATTGCCAATTGGCGCAATAGGCTGATTCGTTTTGGAGATGAGGCGATAGATTAAGGAACTTTAACGGGCTGCTAATCGGCAATCGGCAATTGTCAATCGGCAATCCTTAAGAGGTGTTATGCCACTGGTAAAGACTCCCAAACCAACGTTCACGCAGAGACTCAAACGATTCTTCATGGTGGATCTGCTCAAGGGGATGGGTCTCACTCTGAAGTACAACATCGGTGCTTTGGCCGATAAAGATGCGGTCGGCGGCAAAGGGATTTACACCGAACAGTATCCGAAAGTCAGGCCAGACGTGGCGCCGCGTTTCCACGGTGCGCCGCGCCTGAACATGGATCCTGAAACTCATGACACGCTTTGCATTGCTTGCAATCTTTGCGCGTTGGCCTGTCCTGAAGACTGCATCGATGTAATCCCTATGGATGTGGAGATCATTGTCGCCGGCAAGCCACGCAAGAAGAAGGTGCTTGATGAATTCATCTTCGACACGTCGCGTTGCATGTTCTGTGCGTTGTGCCAGGAGGCGTGTCCCACCTCGTGTCTTGAACTGACCCAGGATTTCGAACTCGCCACCTACTCGCGCGCCGGCTTTGTTTGGAACCGCGAGATGTTGGAGCAGGGCAGGGAGACCGTCAAATATACGAGCTAGGCAATTGCCGATTAACAATTGGCGATTGCCGATTAACAAAAACGCGTTCAGGGAGACCTCACCTCATGGATGCCGACGATTTAAAGAAGAGAACGAAGTTATTTGCACTGAGAATTCTAAAGTTGGCCGCAGCCTTGCCGCGCACCATTGAGGGCAATGTTATTAGGGGTCAGCTCGTTAAGCGGGAACGTCTGTTGGTGCTAACTACCGGGCCGCATGTCGCGGCCGTTCAAGAAGAGAGTTTGCCTTCAAGATCGGTATTGTTGAAGAAGAAGCTGACGAGAGTGCGTTTTGGCTCGAACTAATTATCGAAGGTGCGTTTTTGAAGGACGGCCAGGTCCGACCCCTGTTAAACGAAGCGATTGAGCTTACAAAGATAATGGCTAGTTCTCGAATTTCGGCTTTCAGAAAGGTGCGCGCCAATCGGCAATCGCCAATTGGCAATCGGCAATGACTCTGACCGGCTGGGAAGCAGTCTTCTTCTGGGTGTTTGCGCTCGCCGCTATCTTCGCGGGATTGCTAACCGTGATGGCGCGCAACGCCATTCATAGCGCCCTGTTTCTCATTTCATCACTGGTGAGTGTGGCTGCGCTATTCATTCTCGCACGGGCCGAGTTTATCGCCGGTGTTCAAATACTCGTTTATGTTGGCGGCGTGATGGTGCTCTTCCTCTTTGTGATCATGCTCGTCAATGTAAGCGCTGAAGAGCAGGGCCGCGAAGAGGTCTTCAACAAGCAACGACAAGTTACCGCCAGTTTGATCTTCTGCCTGTTGCTGGTCGTCGGCGTGTTGTATGCAGTTAACAACGGTTACCGCGGGATGCAGCGACGCGACGCCGAAAGCCTGGCCCAGGCTGACCAGGTGCGGCAGGCCGAGGAGAAGCGATATCCCCGCGGAGCAACCGGAACGAGCCGCCTAAGCAATGATTCGGAACGCCTCGCCAATAGCCTCTTTCGCTACGCCTCATTGCCCTTTGAAATCGCCAGTGTGCTGTTGCTGGTGGCGATAATTGGTTCAGTTATGTTGGCGCGCACGCTGAAACAGGAAGTATCAGCCGACGATGTGGACCCAGAGACGCTGCAGGATGAAGTGAGAAGAGATCCAGTACTAGCTGAGTTACAACAATCGCCACTGGAGTAATCAATGCTTGGTTTGCTAACGCCCCTCGCCATTTTCCTGCTGCAAGAAACTGCTGTTGCCGGCAAAACAAGCGTGTTTAGTGCGGCGAGGGAGGGGGCCGCGAATCCTGATCTGTCCAAGTTCCTGGTGGTCGGAGCGATTCTCTTTATCATCGGCGTAGCTGGTGTGCTAACGCGACGAAACATCATTGTGATCTTCATGTCGATTGAGCTGATCCTTAACGCGGCCAATCTGAATTTCGTTGCCTTCTCGCAGTACTTGCAGGCAACGGGTAAAGCCAACGCCGTGGCCGGCCAAATATTCACTGTCTTCATCATCGTAGTGGCGGCGGCGGAAGCAGCCATCGGACTGGGCATTGTCATTGCTCTTTACCGAAACAAAGAAACGATCTGGGTGGACGAGATTGATTTGTTGAAATGGTAAATGCTGGTTAGTAGTTAGTAGTGATTTTTATAGGACCTATTCGACCTATAGGACCTATTCAATATTAACCACCCACTAACCACTGACTGCCGACCGCTGACTGCTGACCACTAACTATGTACCGTTACATCTGGTTAGTTCCTTTGCTACCGCTCGTAGGGGCTGCTATCAATGGGCTCTTCGGACGCAAGTTTCGTTTCTCTGAACAACTGATCGGCGGCATTGCCGTCGGCTCAGTGGCGCTCTCCTTCCTCATTAGTCTCGCTGCGGTTTACTCCTATGGGTTCAGCGGCAATGCTGTTTGGCCCAAGACTTATGTCACCAGCCAGGACGGGATGAGTTTCGATTGGATTCCCGGCGGCGCGGTCAGCATCAATCGCGGCCTCGAAGCCCGCCAGGCAATGCAATTGCAAAAGGGTCTTGACGCGCGGTTGACGACGATGTCGCCAGAGGAACGAAACCGCACCCAGGGAGTCTTTGTCGCCGCCAACGACGAGGAGCGATATGCACTCCTGAACGTCGAGTGGAGTTACCAGCTCGATCCGCTTTCATCCGTCTTCATGCTGATCGTCACCGGCGTCGGTCTTTGCATTTTTGTCTTTGCGACCGGCTACATGCACGGAGAATCTGGTTTCTACCGCTTCTTCGCCTACATGGGTCTTTTCATGTTTGCCATGTTGGTGCTGGTGATGGGTTCCAACTTCCTGATGATGTTTGTCGGTTGGGAAGGTGTCGGTCTCTGCTCCTACCTGTTGATTGGTTATTACTTCGATCGCCAGGAAGCTGCCAACGCGTCGCGCAAAGCTTTCATTACCAACCGGGTTGGCGACTTTGGCTTTGCCCTGGCTATCTTCGGCATCATCGCCACCTTTGGCAGCGCCCAGTACCTGGATGTGTTCAACCAGGCGAAAGCCTACCCGCTCGAGCCGTTGGGTCATTGGGGCGTGTTGTCGTGGATCGCCCTGGGACTTTTTGTGGGTGCCTGCGGTAAATCAGCCCAACTACCGCTGCACGTTTGGTTGCCAGACGCGATGGCTGGTCCAACGCCAGTTTCCGCCTTGATCCACGCAGCGACGATGGTCACTGCCGGTCTCTACATGGTCACGCGCACCAACGTGATCTTTCAGCACTCGCAAACAATGCTCCTGGTTGTCGCGCTGGTGGGTGCGGCAACGGCGATCTTTGCCGCCACCATCGGTATCACCCAGAACGATATTAAGAAGGTACTCGCCTACTCGACTGTTTCGCAGTTGGGTTTCATGTTCATGGCCTGTGGGGTGGGTGCTTTTGTCGTCGGCATCTTCCATGTAATGACGCACGCGTTCTTTAAAGCGCTCATGTTTCTCGGCGCCGGTAGCGTGATTCACGGCATGCACCACGAGCAGGACATGCGGCGCATGGGCGGTTTGAAGAAGTACATGCCCTACACGTACTGGACCTTCTTCGCCGGCTGGCTGGCGATTTGCGGCATCATTCCTTTCAGCGGCTTCTGGTCTAAGGACGAGATTCTCTGGAAGGCGGCGTCGACTGATTACATTCACCTTGGCTGGTTGATCTGGCTGGTCGGCACCATCGCGGCCACCTGCACTGCCTTCTACATGACGCGCCTGATGGCGCTGACCTTCTGGGGCAAAGAAAGATTTCTTGAGAAACAGGCCGGCGGAGAAGCAGACGAAGCGCACGCGTCTGCCTTTGACAAGGGCTTGACGGCGCACGATGCGATCATGCCCTCAGCCGGTGATCGGCCGCGTCATCAACCGGGTGAGCACGT
>DATFRK010000413.1:0-8646 GCA_035263325.1 Pyrinomonadaceae bacterium
TGGGCCCAGAAACCACCTGACTTCGACGCAAACAAGAAGTATCCGCTTATCCTCAACATCCACGGTGGACCGCACACAGCTTATGGATTCATCTTCGATCACGAATTTCAGTGGATGGCCGCGAAAGGCTACGTGGTGCTGTATCCAAATCCGCGCGGCAGCACCAGTTATGGCCAGGAGTTTGGCAACATCATCCAGTATCACTATCCCGGTGACGATTATAAAGATCTGATGGCTGGAGTAGATGAGTTGATCCGTCGCGGCTACATCGACGACAAGCGACTTGGCGTGACCGGCGGTAGTGGTGGCGGCCTGTTAACTAACTGGACCATAACGCAGACGCCGCGTTTCGCCGCTGCGGTTTCGCAGCGAGATATCGCGAGCTGGTCCGACTGGTGGTACTCAGCCGATTTCACTCTGTTTCAACCGAGCTGGTTCAAGGCGCCACCATTCGAAGACCCTGAAGACTACAAAGCCCGATCGCCCATTACCTATATCAACAAAGTAACTACGCCCCTCATGCTAATTCTGGGCGAGACTGATTACCGCACGCCAACGGGAGCCGGCGGAGAGCAGATGTTCCGCGCTTTGAAGTATCGAAAGATACCAACGGTGATGGTTCGTTTTCCGAATGAGACACATGAGCTGTCACGTTCCGGACAACCATGGCATCGCATTGAAAGGTTGCAGCATATCGTCGGTTGGTTCGACCGCTGGCTGATGGGCGTGGACAAGCCTGAGTACGAAGTGGCGACTCAATAAATGAAAACGCTCGGCTTAATTGGCGGCATTGGTCCTGAGTCAACCATCGACTACTACCGTCTGCTCATCAGTGGCTACCGGGAAGAGACGGGAGGCACCTCACCTCCCGTCATCATTAACAGCGTGGATCTGAAGCGCCTGCTCGCCTGGATGAACGCTGATCAGTTGCCAAACGTTGTCGATTACTTGAGTGTGGAAATCAGCAAGCTGCACAAAGCTGGCGCTGATTTCGGGGCCCTGGCCTCGAACACGCCTCACATTGTCTTTTCAGAACTACAAGAACGCTCCCCCATACCTCTGATTAGTATCGTCGAGGCGACCTGTGAACGCGTGAAGGAGCTGGGGTACAAAATAGTTGCGTTGTTTGGCACTCGCTTCACCATGCAGGCCCGCTTCTATCCGGATGTCTTCAAGAACGCCGGCCTGGAACTCGTACTGCCGAGCCCTGACCAGCAGAACTACATCCACGAAAAATATATGGGTGAGTTACTGAATAACCAATTTCTGCCGGAGACCAGGGAGAGGATTCTCCAAATTGCTGACGACCTGAAACAATTGTATGGGGTTGAGGGACTGATCCTGGGTGGGACCGAATTACCGTTGTTACTCCGGGCGGAAGAACATAACGGAATCCGCCTGCTCGACACATCGCGGATTCACGTCGACCGGTTGCTGCATGAACTATTGAGTTAGCGCTGGGAGCAGGAAGAGTGGTGACCGGGTCATTTCGTCATAACACGTCATGAATTTCCAGCTTGGGTCTGCGAGGTTTCTGGAAAACCCCTCTCGAGGTTCATTTTAGTGTCACTTAGATGACCCGGTCGCTACCATTCCCGCTTTCACCGCAGCGCCGCGCAATCTTGCCGCTCTTCTGACTCTTTCTTAGAAATGACTAACGAGGTCTCGGTTCCAACTCTCGACGATGTTCGCCACCTCGTCGACCAGGCCTTTCCGGCGCTCCAGGTGTCGGATTTCGAGTATCTTTCCGGCGGCCGCATCAATGCGAATCTCAAGCTCACGCTGCGATCGGGCCGCCCGCCACTGGTCTTGCGGCTTTACCGCGATGGCGCGGCAGTTTGTCGCAAAGAGATGGCGATACTTCAGCTGCTGAGCAAGACTGTGCCGGTGCCTGAGGTCTTGCACAGTGAACCTGATAGTTCTGCTGGTCTCGGTGCTTTTGCGATTCTTGAGTTTGTGGAGGGAATCACTTTTCAGCAATTGAAGAGAACCAAGGATCTGCCGGCCATCCATCAGGCTGCCTATTCAGTCGGCAAAACACTCGCCGCAATCGGTAGACATCACTTCCCTGCTGCCGGTCGACTTATCGGTGAGGAGTACTCGCTCCAGGTGGGAGAGCCTTATGTAACCGCCCCCCACCAGACTGCTTCGCTCATGGACCAATTCCTGGCCTCACCAAACTGCGAAAGAAGAGTTGGCCCAAGGCTTAGACAACGCCTCCATGAGTTTGCCTGGGCCTGGGAGGCCCTGATGCCAAAGTTACAGAACGATCGGAGTCTAGTGCACAGTGACTTTGGCAATCGAAATATCATGGTTCGCGAACAAGGCGGCGAATGGAAGGTCGCTGCTGTCCTTGACTGGGAGTTTGCCTTTTCCGGATCGCCGTTGCTCGACGTGGGCCACTTTCTACGTTACGAACGTCAGGAACTTCCGCTGCGTGAGCCCAACTTTTCCCGAGGGTTTGTCGAGAATGGCGGTGGATTGCCAGACAGATGGCGAGACATCGTGCGGGTCATCGATCTTACCGCATTGGTTGAGTGTCTAACGCAGGAAGACTTACCTTCCGACTTGGAAGCGGAATTGCTCGCCCTGATTCAAGCAACTCTCAAGGAATGCGCCCCTGAAATCTGAAATCCGAGATCCCGGATTTGAGAACAGTCATTAGGCGCAACTCGCAACGTTCAGCCTCAAGCCGCAAGGCTCGATCCCCAAAAACTTATGCCCGATTTTTGTTTGTTTTTCGAACTGATCTGCGTAAGCTGTCGCTACTCAAATCATGCCAAAAGTCAGCATCATCATCCCCACGCATCACCGGCCGCATTTTCTGCAACGGGCGATTGCGAGTGCCCTCAACGCGGGTAGTGACGTTGAGGTTATTGTGGTCGACGATGCTTCGCGGGATGACACGAGTAGTGTTTGCCGGTCGATCGCAGGTATCAAATATATTCGCCTGGATCACAATCAAGGGACCGCCGGTGCACGCAACGTTGGCATTCTCGCCAGCACAGCACAATTCATCGCCTTTCTCGATGACGACGACCTCCGCCTCCCAGGCTCTCTCGACCTTCAGGTAGCTGCGCTAGACAGAAACAGTGCGGCTGGTTTTGTTTGTGGTGCGATGATCATGGCTGACCAGGATGGAGCACCTACCGCCGAGGTTCTTGGACCAACATGGGCCAGCGGTGATGTATTCTGGCGGCTATTGGAGCTGGACTTTCCTGTACTACCGCTGTCCGTTGTGATTCGCAAAGAGTGTTTTTCAAAAGTTGGTTTGCTGAACACTGAACTTCAAGGTATAGACGACTGGGATCTTTTTGTGCGTATCGCGGAACTCTATCCGGTGCTCGTCTTAGCTGAACCCGTCGGCATCTATCGCAAGCCGACTGCCAGTTCAGGACAGCTTTCCTCGGCCCAGGCGCAACATCTTTCGCGGGCGGCGCGACATTTGTCCTGCCTGCTAGAGCTGCCCCGCGTTCGCTCGTTGGCGCCAAAGGACCGTGACGCGCTCCAGAGCCGAGCCTTGAATCGAATTGCCGACACTTTGCTGTGGCATGCTCGCGAGGCGACTAACAAAGGTTCTTATAAATTTGCCGTCAACAACGTTGTGAGTTCGTTGTGGATTGCCCCTAAACGCACTCTCACTCATGTCACTTATCGAAATCTTGGGCCGATACTATTCAACCAAAAGCTCGGGGCAAGTAACCTAGACCATTAGACGGAATTCAGGTCATGCCTTCAGTCAGCGTCATTATCACGAGCCACGATAGGCCAGCACTGTTGGCTCGAGCCGTAGCAAGCGCGCACGCAGCTGGTCGGGATGTTGAAGTGGTAGTGGTTGATGATGCCTCCGAAGACAAAACAGCCGAAGTCTGTCGTGACCTGGAGAGCATTAAGTACGTCCGGATTGAGCGCAATCAAAATGTCGCCGGGGCTCGCAACGTCGGTATCCTCAATAGTACGGCAGAGTTCATCACATTTCTCGACGACGACGACCTGAGACTGCCGGACACCCTGGATCGTCAGGCTTCAATGTTGCAATCCAAACCGGACGCAGGTTTTGTCTTTGGCCAGGCGTTGATAGACGATGGCTCCGGCAATCCACCGACAGATTACTATCCACGCCATTGTCCTCAAGGTGACGTACTGGCCCAGTTGTTGACGCAAAATTTCATTCCCTGCGGTTCAGTCGTGTTTCGTCGTTCGTGTCTATTTCGAGTAGGCCTGCTGGACGCTTCGATTCCCGGCATCGACGATTGGGATCTATGGATTCGCATCGCCTCTCTCTATCCGGTCCAGGCCGTCGCCCAACCGGTGATGATCTGGCGCAAGTCGTCGCCTACCTCGGGCCAGGGCACTTCACACGCTGACCGGATGGTGGTCCTCAGTACGCGTCAGTTCCAGAATAAGTGGTCCAAGATCGCCAGAGTTCGTGTAGAGTCTGATGAGGCGCGACAACAGATCTCGCGGCAATTTTCCCGGAACATGGGCTGTCACCTCCTCGTTGAAGCCTCGCGCTCGCTTAGCTATGGCCGCTTAGGGGAAGCTTTGAGCAATTCCCTGATCGCGGTACGGCTGCACCCGCGGGGGACCGTACAAACGATAATCGGAGCGGCCACACGCAGTCGGCAAAAACGCGCAGCAGCGACCATTACCAACGTGTCGGTCAGGGAAACTAAGTAATGAAGATCGTTCTTTGCAAAGGACAATTCCTGGGACCAATCAGCGGGGCGGACGAGACGCTCGTATCCTATGCCACCCAACTCAAACTTGCCGGCCATTCCGTGTCAGTGTTGCTGCTCTACGAACACTCACCGCAGGACTGTTACTACATTCGTCTTCGCGAAGCACAGGTTCCGGTCTACTCTGTGGCTTCAAACTCGGTGCGAACGTCGCTGGCGGCTGGTCGAAAAATAGCGCGGGGTCTCTTGCGCGCCTTGCCTTCATCGCAATTTCTCGTACGCCGCCATGCGCAACGGATTGCTACCAGCATGGCTTCTCGTCAATATGATAATTGCTATGAGTTTCTCAAACGGTCAGGGGCAAACGTGGCTCATGTGATAACACCGGACCCAGCCGCGATGGTGATGATCAGCGCCGCCTATGCGGCCGGTATTCCTGTTTTATACCAGGAACTGGGCACACCATTTCATCCGCCGGACTATGAGTCGTACTACGAACAGTTCACCACCGTACTACCCTTGTGCACTGAGATTGCCGCCCTTTCCCCGCTCCTCGCCAGCCACTGCCGCGCGAAGTTGGCGCATGCAAAACAGCTTTCCGTATTGCCGATCTTGTCAGAGGCATCCAAAGACGGGCTGGGCCGCGTCCTCGACCCCGCAACTGTGACGATAGGCTTTGCCGCTCGGGTTGAGCACCTGAAGGGTCCGCTTGTTCTGCTTGAATCATTCGCGACCGCGATTGCCAGGCATCCAGGTCTGCGTTTGAAAATCGCCGGTGCGGGTTCTTTAGAGCAGAAGTTTATCGCCCGCGCGCGTGAGCTGGGAGTGCTGCCGCATTGTGAGCTGGTCGGCGTTTACCGGACGACGGAGGAGCGGCACGCATTCATGAGCAGCATCGACATTTTTGCCTTGCCGTCGTTGACTGAGGGAACACCGAACAGTATCGCCGAAGCTATGTTACATGGATTACCGGTAGTGGCCTCGGCTGTCGGTGGAATCCCCGACATCGTGTCGCAGGAGGCAGGTATCCTGGTGCCGCCGGGTGATATTGAGGCTTTGAGCGAAGCGCTGCTCCAGTTGGCGCTGGACCATGAACTGCGGGTTCGCATGGGCCATATTGCCCGGCAACGTTATGCAGAACTTTTCTCGCCGGAAGTAGTTCTGCCGCTGCTACTGAACACCTATAAGCGCGTGGCCGCGAATGGCAATGGTCACGTGGCAAGTTCGGCCGAAACAAGCTGTGCCCACCCCTGGGCCCGGGAGTTGGTTTGTGGCTAGCGCGGCCTTACACGACCCAGCTCAGTTCCATCAGGCTGTCAGCAGTCTGCGAATCGGGTTTGGTGTTCACGAATATGTCACCGAAGGGTCATACGACGGAGGTATCGCCAATCACACGCACCGGGCGGCAAAATCTTTAGCAGGAATGGGGCACGATGTTCACATCGTGACTAGATCCGAAATCGACCAGTCCGAGTTCTATCACGAGGGAGTGATGGTTCACCGTGTCAAGGTCGGCAGCGCCTGGCACCAACTGAATCGAATAACTCGTTATCAACTCTCTACCACTATCTACCTGCTGGGTTTGAGCACTGCGATTCAACGCAAGCTGCGCGAACTCAACCAGCAAAAGGCCTTTCAAATCCTGCAGTTTCCCAATACGCCATTTTGTGGACTGTGGTCCATTCTCTTCCTTCGTCTGCCTCATGTTCTCTTGGCGGGGTCGTATCAACCTATCTGGAATGACTTGCGCATCGAGCGTAAGTTGGATTTCAAAGCAGTAACGTGGCTGGAAAGGCTACAAACGCGACTGACGAAGAATATCTACGGCCCCAGCGTTGCCATGCAACAAACGCTCAAGGAGCATGAAGGACTAGCAAACGTCAGAGTCATCAGGACGCCGATTTATCTTGAGACAGACGCCTGGGATAGTTCCGTTTACACACAGTTGCTGCGAGGCAGGAAATATCTGCTCTTCTTTGGCCGCTTCGAACTCCGCAAGGGATTTCACATTCTGGCCAGAGCGTTACCGGCCTTGTTTGCCAGGTATCCAGATGCCTTCGCCGTGCTGGTCGGCCGCGACATGGAATCCAACCTGGCTCCGTCAATGGCCCAGTACGCGCGTTCCGTGTCGGATCAATTTCAGGATAGGTTAATCGTGCTCGGGCAATTGCCGCACACTCAGCTCTATCCAATTATTGAAGGAGCGCATCTCGTAGTGCTGCCTTCTTTGCTCGACAATGTCCCTAATGCGTGTCTCGAAGCCATGGCGCTAGGCAAGCCCGTGGTGGGCACGACTGGCGCCAGCTTCGAAGAGTTGATCAGCGACCAGAAGAATGGCTTCCTGGTTGCGCCGGATGATGTAACAGCGCTGAGCGACACGATTGTTAGCGCCTGGAACGATCCCCGGCTGGGCGAAATTGGTAGCGCGGCAAAGAAGAGTAGTTTGGAGTTTGCGCCCGCGCACACTGTTGCATCTCTCCTCGACTATTATTACGAGATACTGCGAGCCGTTGAGCCTCGCCAATGAGTACTTCCAACATCTCACGAATTGCTTTTGCCACCCCTGAATACGTCACCGAAAACTATTTCGATGGAGGGTTGGCCAACTACATCTATCGACTGGCGCGGGCACTGGTCGAGCTGAACCACGAGGTGCACGTTGTCACTCTGTCGGAGATCGACGCAAGCGAGTTTCCGCACGACGGCGTAAACGTTCACCGGATCCTTACTAGCAAAGCATGGCCCACCATAAATCGCTTAACGCGCTATCGCCTGACCAGCACCACCCATCTGCTCGACTTGAGTTTCCAGGTCTATAGAAAGTTGAAAGCTATTAACTCGCAGGGTCCTTTGCGTTTGGTGCAGTTTCCCAACTGCTCCTATTGCGGTTTGGCTTCCATGTGCTTTCTCAAGGTGCCCCAATTAATGAGAGCTTCTTCGTTTCAACGTCTCTGGCACGAGACGACGGGACTCCCCCGAACCATGGATCTGGTGGCCCAGGAGAAGCTTGAAGCTTTGACATTTCGTCTTTGTCGTTACGTGTTTGCCCCGAGCCTGACCCTGCGACAGACACTGCTGGAACATGCTCCGGTAACGCAGATCGAAGTCATCAGAACGCCAATCTACCTGGAGAACAAGGAGTGGGACGCTTCTGTCTATGACGAGCGGCTGGCAGGCAAAAACTATCTTCTGTTTTTTGGGCGGTTTGAAATCAACAAAGGCTTTCACACGCTGGTCCGGGCCCTGCCAAAATTCCTGGCTCAACAACCCGATGCTTACGCGGCCCTGGTGGGCCGCGACATGAGAACCCCTTTGGCCCCATCGATGATTGACTACGCTCGCCAACAGCTGGGCAAATTCACCGATCGCGTAGTCTTCATTGACAAAGTGCGGCACGCGCAACTCTATCCCATCATCTCTGGCGCACGCCTGGTGGTCTTGCCTTCTTTGATCGATAACCTGCCGAATGCTTGTTTGGAATCGATGGCCCTGGGCAAAGTCGTGGTGGGAACCCTGGGCGCAAGTTTTGATGAAGTAATAGACGAAGGTGAAAATGGATTTCTCGTGAAGGCAAACGATCCGGAGCGTCTGGCGGAAAAGATCTGCCAGGCATGGACCAGCCCGAGGTTAGCGGAAATCGGTAGGGCGGCGAAGGACAAGGCCCAGGAGTTTTCTCCCGAGCGAACTATCCCCGTCTTATTGAAATACTACGAGACGGTTATTCAGGAGTTTGAGTAAAGTGATGGAGCCAAAGCTTTTGCCAACAATTACTGCCGAGCGCGTTTGTCTACGCTGGATTTCCGAATCAGATATTGACGCCTTGTTTAAGGTGTTTTCGCATCCCCAGGTAATGAGGTACTGGAGCACACCGCCCCTCGCAGATCGGAAGGCGGCGGCGGATCTCCTGCAGGAGATTCACAAAGGGATTGAGAACAAGAGCATGTTGAAGTGGGGCTTGGCGTTGCGC
>DATFRK010000414.1:0-2936 GCA_035263325.1 Pyrinomonadaceae bacterium
GTCTTTGCAATTTGGGATGAACGAACCAAGGAGTTGTTCCTGGCCCGCGATCGCGTGGGTAAGAAACCACTGCTCTATTGCCTGACAGACGGCAACCTGATCTTCGGTTCTGAGTTTAGTGCGCTGCTGCTGCATCCCGAAGTCAGCCGCGAAATACAACCGGAGGCACTGGACCAGTATTTGTCGTTCATGTGTGTGCCGGCCCCGCTCACCGCTTATCGTGCGATTCGGAAACTGGAACCGGGCCATACCCTCCGCTGGAGCAAAGGAGAGATCAAGACCGAACGTTACTGGCAGCCAGACTTTTCACACAAGCTGGCGATCGATGAACAGGAAGCGGGAGAGCGGGCCATTGCAGTGCTGCGGGAAGCTGTGCGCGTGCGCTTGATGTCTGAAGTACCACTCGGGGCTTTTCTTTCCGGGGGCATCGATTCCAGTGCAGTAGTCGCGTTAATGAGTGAAGAGTCGAGCGCGCCGGTAAAGACATTTTCCATCGGGTTCGAAGAACAGGATTTCAGTGAACTGCATCACGCTCGGAGAGTAGCGGAACACGTCGGTGCGGAACACCACGAGTTCATTGTGCGTCCGGATGCGCTGGAGGTGCTGCCGATCCTGGTTGAGCACTACGGTGAGCCCTACGCTGATTCGTCGGCAGTTCCTACTTATTATGTGGCTCGCGAAACTCGCAAGCACGTGACGGTTGCTCTCAATGGTGATGGTGGGGACGAGTCTTTTGCCGGGTATGAGCGTCACGTCGCGATGGGCCTCGCTGAGAGATATCGAAAACTGCCCGAGTTCCTTCGGGATTCAGTGATCGGTGTGACGGCTGAGCGGTTACCAGCAACGGAAATAGGACGTAGTCGAGTGCGAGATGTGAAGCGCTTTCTGAAAGCGGCCTCGTTACCGAAGGTCGAGCGTTACCTGCGCTGGATTACGGTCTTCAACAATGAAGCGAAGCAAGAACTCTATTCCGCGGCGTTCAAGCAACAAACGAACGCCGCGGACGCTGCTAATCTGCTTGAACCGTGGTTTGCGCGGGCCAATGGCGCCGGGATTGTTGACGCCTCGCTGCTGGCGGACTTAATGACATATTTGCCCAATGATCTGCTGGTAAAAGTGGACATTGCGACGATGGCAGTGTCACTAGAGGCGCGCTCGCCGTTTTTGGACCACCAGGTAATAGAGTTTGCCGCCAGCTTGCCGGAGAATCTTAAACTACGACGGTTAACTACCAAGTATCTCTTGAAGCGGGTGTTGCGGAAATTGTTGCCGAGCGAAAATCTCGATCGGCGCAAGATGGGTTTTGGTGTTCCCATCGGTCATTGGTTCCGAGGTGCAATGCAACCTTTCTTGCGTGAGGTATTGCTCTCCGACCGAGCCTCCGGACGCGGATTGTTTAATCAGCAGAAGGTGAGACAGTTAATTGAACTTCACACGCGCGGAGAACGCGACTACTCTCATCAGCTGTGGACCCTACTGATGCTGGAATTGTGGTTCAATAGATTTATCGATTCCCATTGAGGGTGGCGGCAGGCAGTTAGACGCCTACCCCCGACGCTTCGTTCGACTGAGTACTGCAGTACGATAACTAAACTTAAGGAGTCACAAACCTTGAAAGGTGTTGTCTTAGCTGGAGGACTGGGATCTAGATTACGTCCGTTGACCGCCGTTACGAATAAACACTTGCTGCCTGTTTACGATCAGCCCATGGTCTATTATCCGATCCAGACCCTCGTGAATGCTGGTATAACCGACATCATGATTGTCACGGGCGGTACCTCGGCTGGTGACTTCCTGCGGCTGTTGGGTAACGGGAAAGCGTTTGGTCTCAATCATCTGAGTTATGCCTACCAGGAAGGTGAGGGCGGTATCGCCGAAGCTCTTTCGCTGGTGGAACACTTTGCCGCGGGTGAACCGATCTGCGTGGTATTGGGCGACAACATAATCGAGGGAAACATTTGTGCTGCTGTTGATTCCTATCTCGAGCATGGTCGTGGCGCGAAGATAATCTTGAAAAAGGTTCCCGATCCGCAGCGGTTTGGCGTACCCGAATTGTCTGGCCGACAGGTACTGCGCATCGAGGAAAAACCTACTGTGCCGAAGTCCAAGTACGCAGTAATTGGCATTTACATGTACGACAGTAAGGTCTTCGAGATCATCGGCGGGTTGCAACCTTCCGCGCGAGGGGAACTCGAGATTACGGATGTGAACAATGCGTACATTGCCAGTGGTGAGATGACGTGGGAAGAACTTGAAGGTTGGTGGACCGACGCCGGCACGTTTGAGAGTCTTCTCCGGGCGTCGAATCTGGTAGCAGAAACAGGTGCGAACAAGATCGAACTAACTACCGCGGCCCAGCTGGAAATGAAAGCATAGCCTTACGCGAATGGCCGAGACGAAAACAAAGGTCATCAGAATCATCGCCAGGCTGAACGTTGGTGGCCCAGCCAAGCATGTGGCCTGGCTTACCGCCGGCTTACCAAAAGCGAACTACGAATCATTACTGGTGACCGGATCGGTGCCTGACGGTGAGGAAGACATGACTTACTTTGCCGAGTCGTTGGGAGTAGCCCCGGTTCAGATCCGTGAGATGAGCCGGGAGATATCGCCGAACGACCTGGTCGCGGTCTGGAAACTCTTGCGCTTGTTTCTGCGGGAACGACCTGACATTGTCCACACGCACACAGCCAAAGCCGGCACCGTCGGACGTTTGGCTGGTTTCATTTATCGCTGGTCTACTCCGGGAGTTTTCGTGGGCCGGTCGCGGGCATGCAAATTCGTCCACACGTATCATGGCCATGTTTTTCACAGCTATTACGGGCCCTTCAAAACTAAGGTCTTCCTCCGCATCGAGAAACTCTTGGCCCGGGCTGTAACTGACCGGATCTTTGTCGTCAGTGAACAACAACGGGACGAAATCAATCACCGGTTTGGCG
>DATFRK010000415.1:0-8346 GCA_035263325.1 Pyrinomonadaceae bacterium
CGCCTGGCTAAGGAACGCGACCTCCCCGTTGCGTCAATAGTGATCCGGGCTGCCAACTTACGTTCGACGCCATGCTGCTTGAGTTTGACTCCTCGAATCCGCTCGCCCTCGGCAATCAGTTCCGTAACGGCTGCGTTCTCCATAACCACGACACCCACCGAGGCTGCCCGGCGCAGCAGATTGTTGTCCATTGCTGCGCGACTCAAACCAAGCGCATCACCACTCCCAAACCAGCCACTGGGAACCGTCAGCGAACGCCCCAACTTCGAGTAGAAGACTGTCTTTCTGATTAAGGCAGGCTCAGACGAGACCATTTGTTGGGCCACCCCGAGTTTTTCGAAGTGGTTGACGCATTCAGGAGAGATAAACTCACCACATAACTTTTCTCGGGGAAAAGCCTTCTGTTCTACCAGGGCCACGCGCGCACCGGCAGCGGCCAGGTGGATTGCCGCACTGCTTCCCGCTGGTCCGGCGCCGGCGATGATCACATCAAAAAAGTCTGGTCCGCTCATGTCTTTCGCAGCAACGGTTTAGGCGGCGCGCGTTATACCCAGGTCTCCCCGCGTGGAAGGCGCCTCGGGAGCGCCAGCGGCAGACAACACGAGCCGAAAGGGAAAATGCCTTGTCACCGAAATGTCCTCGAGCCCGGCGGCGTGGGCTAACGCCAGCAACTCATCGGGTTTAAAGCTGCGGAGAATTGAGAGCGCGCCGTCCTCCCGCAGCAAACGATTGTGTAACATCAGTTTCCCCACGGTGGTGTACAGCAGATAGGCTACCGGGTGGCGATTCAGATCGATAACGAAGATCCGCCTGGCGCACACCCGGCGCATCTCGCGCAAGACCTCAATAATTTGGCTGTCGCCAAGGTGATGAGTGAAGAGGGAGGAGATCACGTAATCAAATGATCTGTCGGCAAATGGTAAGCGCAACGCGTCACCGCGGATCGACTTGATTTCCTCGTACCCACGAGACTCTTCAATGATGGCTTGAGCAGAACGTTCGTTCAGTTCCAGACCGACACACCACAGCCGCTTCCCGGCGCTACGGGTCCAATTGGCAGTAGCGCGCAATAAATGGCCGGAACCAGCACCAACGTCGAGGATTGAAAAACTAGCAGCGGTGTTCCTGCTTAGATCTTTGAAGAGGGTATGGGCGAGGGTTCGGGCGTCGCCCATCCAGTCGTTGACCAGTTGCAGCTCGGCGATACAACCTTCGTATTCTTCAGCGGTGTAGCTGCCGATATCAATGTTCTCAAGTCGATAACTGCGCTGGCGAAATTTATCGAACATGATAGTCACACTATTCCGGCTCGCAAGTCCTTAATCCTTTAGCCAACGCTCGATCACCAGGGCGCTGTTCTTGGAACCAAAGCCAATGCAGTTGCACAGTGCGACTCGTACGCTAGCTTCACGCGCTTCGTTGGGTACATAGTCCAAATCGCATTCCGGGTCTGGCTCGTCGAGATTAATAGTGGGTGGGATTTTATCAGTGTGCATTGCACACAGTGCAGCGGCGATACCAGCCGCACCACTCGCACCCTGCGGATGACCGATTTGTGACTTCGTCGCGGACATCGGAATCTTGGCCGCAAACCCATCGAACGCGAGTTTCAATGCACTTGTTTCAATGCGGTCATTGAGCATTGTCGAAGTGCCGTGAAGATTCACATAGTCGAGATCCTTTGGTTCCAGGCCGGCGTCTTTTAAGGCGAGGCGCATTGCCCGTGCAGGCTCGTCACCATCTTCCGCAAGCCGCACTCGGTGGTACGCATCGCAAGTAGCACCATAACCAGTGATCTCAGCGTAGATCTTGGCACCGCGTTTTCTCGCATGGTCCAACTCTTCCAGCACGTAGATCCAGGCACCTTCACCGAGCACTATCCCCGAGCGATTCCTGGAAAATGGTCGCGAGGCTCGATGGGGTTCTTCATTCCAGTCGCTCGTCAACACCGTCATAAGATTGAAGGCGGCCAAGATACCCGGCGCAATCGGGGCATCGACCCCACCTGAAACCATCACGTCCTGTTTTCCCAGCGCGATGTGCTGAGCCGCATAAGCTATTGCATCTGTTGAACTTGTGCAGCCCGTCGAGACAATGTGAGAAAGGCCTCGCAGACCAAAGGCCATCGATAGCTCGCTGGACAGGCCACCGTGAGTGGAAGCGGGAATGGTGTAAACGCTGGCTTTGTTTGCTGGTCCAATGTACCAGTATTCATACTGCTGCTCAGTGAAGGCCAGGCCGCCGCCGCCGGTTCCTAACACGACGCCCATGGCTCGCCGCTCTGCCAAAGAAAAATCATTGGGAAAAACACGCGCGTCTTCTAAAGCTTCGCGAGTGGCGGCTAAAGCCAGTGGCACGGTCCGGGGGACGTGCTTTCGATCTTTTGGGTTTAGCTGCGCCTCCCAGTTGAAGTCTGGGACTTCAGCGGCAATCTTTACCGGAGAGCCGGAAATATCGAACGACTCAATTCTGCGAATGCCACTCTTGCCGGCAATGAGTGCGTCCCAAAAGGCCTCACGACCAATTCCCAGTGGCGTGACACACCCCATGCCGGTAACGACGACACGACGTGGACGTGCGAGCGCCTTGAACATAACCGGTGGTCCTTTCGTTGGGGAGGTAAAAGAATAGCACGTCGCTATGGGCTAATCCCATAGATGAGGGTGTGCCTGTGTTTGACTGCCCGGGGGCCAACCGATCTAGTTGGTTAACTCATAACCAACTCAATCGGGTATCTGTTAGGGTTCTAACGCCTAAACTTTTTGCCCGCACTCATTGCAGAACTTTGCCCCGGGTGATAGTTCCGCTTTGCAGTTTACACAGGTGGGCTTTTCCTGTTTTGCGCCGCACTCGTTGCAGAACTTTGCGCCTACGGCTAACGGGGCCGCGCATTTGACGCACGGCACTGTTTGGGTGGCCGCTTCCATCTTGGCGCCGCACTCGTGACAAAACTTTGCTCCTGGTTCGTTGGCGCCGCCGCACTTCGGACAGGCAACGCTCGCGGGCGCACCACCACCGCTATGCGAACCGCGAATCGCATCAGTCATCGCACCTGCCATCGCATTACCGATGGCAAAGCCTGCCCCAAGTCCAGCGCCGGTTCCAGCGCCGCCACCAGGATTCTGTGCTGCATCGCGCATCGCGTCGGCCGCCTGGAATTGTGCGTAACGGCCCACGTCGCCAATCACGCCCATGGAGGTGCGTTTATCCATGGCGGCTTCTACTTCTTGTGGTAGCGAAATGTTTTCAATAACGAACTTCGTTAGTTCCAACCCGAAGGTCTTGAACTCCTCGTTGAGCTTGGTCCGCGTGAATTTGCTGAGTTCATCGTAGTTCGACGCCAGATCAAGGGCAGCGATCTTCGACTCTGCCAACGAATCGCTGAAGCCACCGACCAGGGTGCGCTTGAGTTGCCCTTCAATGTCTTCCGTTACAAAGCGGGAATTCGTTCCGGCAATTTCTTTGATGAACGACTTCGCGTCAGCCACGCGTATCGAATAGATGCCAAACGCCCGCAGCCGGACCATGCCAAAGTCAGAATCGCGCATCATGATCGGATTGGGAGTACCCCATTTGAGATCGGTGAATTGCTTCGTGTTGACGAAGTAGACTTCCGCTTTGAAGGGCGAGTTGAAGCCATACTTCCAGGCACCCAGCTTAGTCAGAATCGGGGTGTTACCACCATCAACGGTGTAACGTCCGGGCGGAAACACATCGGCGATTTGGCCTTCGAGCACAAACACCGCGGTTTGCGATTCACGCACAATCAACTGCGCCCCATTCTTGATCTCCTGGTCCCGAACCGGAAACCTGTAGAGCAGCGTGTTGCTACTGTCGTCTAACCACTCAATAACTTCTATGAACTGTGAACTTGGGCTAAGGCGATCGAGTATTCCCATTTTTTTTGCCGCCAATCCTTTCGCAATCTACCGCGTTACGGATTATACGATGAGTTGCTGGAAAGTGAGGACTGTTCCCGCGCCCGGCGCCAGCGCATTACCAGCAAGGCGGTCAGACCACCGGTTATATCTATCAAACTATCGGTTAGCGAGGCAGTACGCGACGGTACAAAGCTTTGGTGGAACTCGTCCAGCAGCGCGTAAATCACGATCAGTGCTAGCGACACTAAGAACCAGTGCTGTCGCAAAGTTACGTGAGTTGAACCACTGAACGCCCGCGCCGCCAGCACACCGAGCAGGGCATATTCGCTCAGGTGGGCCAACTTTCTGACCAGGAAGTGAATGGCGGCCAGAGTCTCCGCTGAGGTATTGGGGAACAACCAGAGCACTAATGGCCCAATGAACCGTGAGGTGTTGCTGGCCGAGAATTCATCAGACGAGGCCAAGGAAATGAAGACGAGCCAGAGAAGGAGTGGCAGATAGCGGCTGAGGCGACCTGGACCAGGATGAACGGACACTGATGACATTCAGGGAATTATTGACTGAGCGATCTAAGCAACAATGGGAAGCGGTTTAGCCGCTTCCCATTCCTTTGTGAAACAATTCCAGCCTGACTCACTTTAGAGAGCAGCCGCGCCGGAGACGACTTCGATGATTTCGTTCGTGATCGCTGCCTGCCTGATGCGGTTCATATTCAACGTCAGACTTTCGATCAGCTCACTGGCATTCTTGGAAGCTGAATCCATCGCCGTCATGCGAGCACCGTGCTCGGAGGCAACCGACTCCAACAGCGCGCGAAATACTTGTGTCTGGACCAACTGCGGAAGCAAGCGGCCGAACATTTCCGCTGGCGGTTGTTCGTAAATGTAATCGATCAGATTTACGGGCTGGCCAGCCTTCTCCTCTTCCTCCCCAGCCGTGGCGCGTGCTACGGGTAGTAATTGTTCCAGCACTACTCGCTGTTGCAGCACCGACTTGAACTCGTTGTAAATAAGAAAGACCTTATCTATTTCCTGGTCGTCCGTGTACTGCTTGATTATCGAGCGGGCGACTTCCAACCCTTCCGAGAACTCCACCCGTCCCTTTCCCGTCAAGCCGATGAACTCACCTGCAATCGGCACGCGACGATTGCGAAAGAAGTCGCGACCCTTGCGGCCGATCGCCAGGATCTCAATCGACTTGCCGGCATTCTCCCTGATAAACGATTGCGCTGCTTTGATGAGGTTAGCGTTGAAGGCGCCGCAAAGTCCTTTGTCAGCCGTTATGAGAACGATCAGGTAGCGTTCATCACCACGCTGGTCCAGCAGCGGATGATGGAACTCGTCATCAGTCCGCTTGGCCAGTTCGCCCATTACTTCCGTCATCTTATTGGCGAAGGGCCGGGCAGTGATCACGCGGTCCTGGGCGCGTCGCAGTTTCGAAGCCGACACCATCTTCATCGCCTTGGTGATCTGCTGCGTGTTTTTGACCGACTTAATTCGCCGGCGAATATCAAGGAGGTTAGGCATAAGCGCTTCCGGGACGGACTGCTAGGCTGTAGCGGCAGCCGCGGTTGAGCCTGACCCAGCAGGCGCAACGCCCAAGTCGTCACCCTCTTTCGACTGTTTGTTCTTCCAATCCTCAGTGAAGTCCTGCAGTACCTGTTTTAGATCGGCCTTGATCTCATCAGTAAGGGTTTTCTTCTCGCTAATTGCCGCTAGTACACCGGGACGTGAACTTTCAACAAACGAATGAAGGTCTCCCTCGAAACGCTTTACGTCTTCCACGGCAATATCATCAGTGAAGCCATTGGTAGCAGCCCATATCGCCAGTACCTGTTGGGCCACGTCCATTGGCGCGTACTGCGGCTGTTTCAAGATCTCGGTCAGTCGCTGACCGCGAGCAAGTTGGGCCTGCGTCGCCTTGTCAAGATCTGAACCAAACTGGGCGAAGGCTTGCAGCGCGCGAAACTGAGCCAGGTCTAAGCGCAGTGTTCCGGCTACCTGCTTCATCGCCTTGATTTGCGCTGATCCGCCAACGCGAGAAACACTATTTCCCACGTTGATAGCCGGGCGAAAGCCGCTGTTGAATAAGTCGGCTTCGAGAAAGATTTGACCATCCGTGATGGAAATAACGTTGGTCGGAATATACGCAGAAATGTCGCCGGCTTGCGTTTCGATAATTGGCAAACTCGTCAGGGAGCCACCACCGTTCACGTCCGAGAGCTTTGCTGCTCTCTCCAAAAGACGCGAGTGAAGATAGAAAACATCGCCCGGGTACGCTTCGCGACCCGGCGGCCGGCGCAGCAGTAGCGAGATTTCTCGATAGGCCGCGGCCTGTTTCGACAGGTCGTCATAAATGGTCAATGCATGCTTACCATTATCCCGGAAGTACTCGCCCATGGCCGCGCCGGAATAAGGTGCGAGATACTGCATCGCCGCGGGGTCAGACGCCGTTGCCTTGATAACAATCGTGTAATCCATGGCGCCAAAGTCTTGCAGCGTCTTGACGACCTGGGCCACCGTCGACGCCTTCTGGCCGATGGCAACGTAGATGCAGATTACGTCTTTGCCTTTTTGATTGATGATGGTGTCGACCGCAACCGCGGTCTTCCCAGTCTGACGATCACCGATTATTAGCTCGCGCTGACCACGACCGATAGGGACCATGGCGTCGATAGCCTTGAGTCCAGTTTGGAGCGGCTCTTTAACCGGCTGCCGATCCACCACACCGGGAGCGACGCGTTCGACCGGCGAATAGTGATCCGTGACGATTGGGCCACCCTCGTCGATAGGATTCCCGAGCACATCGACCACGCGACCGATGAGCGCCTCACCTACCGGAACCTGCATGATGCGACCCGTTCGCTTGACCAGGTCGCCTTCTTTAATGGCGTGGAACTCGCCGAACAAGACGGCTCCCACTTTGTCTTCTTCCAGGTTCAGGGCCAGGCCCCGCACCTCGTGGGGAAATTCCAGTAACTCACCGGCCATGACTTTTTCCAGGCCATGGAGTTCGGCAATACCGTCGCCTACCTTGATTACGGTGCCGACTTCCATGACCGTAACACCGGCATCAAAACTCTCTATCTGTTTGCGAATGATCTCATTGATCTCGCTGGCACGAATAGGTTCCATGATCTCCTCTTAATCTTCTGTGATCTCGATTGGCCTGGCCGCTCAGCCATCAGTGAGGGTTAGCGCCAACCGCTCGAGCTGATTGCGAACCGAGCCATCAAATATCGTTGAACCGACGCGAGCCACAACGCCACCGATCAGGCTCTCGTCTGTAGTAAAACTAAGTCGAACGGTTTTGCCGGTTGATTCCGTTAACGCCTGGTGTAGTGAATTCCTGAGTTCCTCCGGAATGGGTCGCGCAGTGGTCACGTGTGCGGCGACGATTCCGCCACGCTCATCAAGCACCTGGCCGTAACGCTCAGCCACTTCTTTCAATTCTGACAACCGCTGATTTTTTAATAGGACGCGGAGAAATGAGCCGGTTGTTTCTCGCACCCGGCTACGCGAAATCAGGTCTTCGAGGACTTTGCGTTTTTGCTCGTACGGGATGGTGGGGTTGGCAAATACCTCTCGGAGCAGGGGTGTCGATTCAATCATCGAGACCCAGGAATCGATTTCAGTTTGAACCTCGCGTTCCTCTCCGCGCTCGACTGCGACATCAGCGAGCGCAGCAGCATAGCGACGGGCTACTTGTTGCACGCTCAAATCCGGTTCCTCCTTAGCTCACCGATGCCAGAAGCTACTAATTGCGCATCTTCTTGTTGACCGATCTTTTGGTCCAACGACTCCTTTGCGAGTTGCACACTGCGGTTGGCGAGAAAAGATTTGAGCTCTTGCTTAGCAATCTTTTCCGCTATTTCCACTTCTCGTTGTGCTTGCTGGCGCAGTTTCTCCAACTCACGCTCGGTTGCGGCGGCTTGTCGTTGGCGGTCCAAGTCGGCTTCTTGTTTTGCTCGTTCTCTTACGTCCGCGAGGTCGGCGTCCAATCTGGCCAGCAGGGCCTCGGCCTCCGACAGTTGTGCTTGCCCATCTTCCTTGGCCTTCTGGGCCTTTATGATTTCCTGACGGATCCCTTCCCGACGCGAAACGAGGGCCTCTCGTAACGGCCGACGCAAAATGTAGATCCCGACACCCAGAAAGATTCCCAAGTTGATAAATTTCCATAGCTCCAGCCCGGGATAGTTCATCCAGCTCGTTGTCGCATCTATGAACGCAAGGCAGGTCATTTTACGTTATACCATTGCTCGCTAGAATCTTTGTTGAAATTGCGCGGGCACTACTTTTTCAAAATTTGGGCGGTTATCAAGGCGCTCACTCTGCCGGCTTCCGCCTCCAACTCACCCCTTACCTTTTCCTCCTGGACCTTGGTCGCGGCGATCTCTGAAGCAAGCCAGGTGGAGAGTTCCTGACGGGCGTCACTTATTTTTACTTCTTTCTCTTTTAGCACCTCG
>DATFRK010000416.1:0-8653 GCA_035263325.1 Pyrinomonadaceae bacterium
CGCCAACTAAAAACTTCCCGGCAGCTTCGGTAAGTGGCACGCGTCCACCTTTTACTGCGTAAGCGACCTTAACTTGCGGTATGCCACTGCCTCTCGCACCAGGGACCGCGTACTGCAGTACTACTCCACAAATCAAACTGCCAATAGTTGGGATCAGAATCGTTAACCAAATCCAGGTTCTGCCCTGTGCATGAAGACTGCGTTCAATTAGTCGGCTCTCCAAGCCGATGATAGCCAGGTGAAACGAGACTGCAGATAACCCGCATAACGCACCTGCTATCAGAGCTACTGCAAACACCCGGTGGTTCTCAGAAGGCACAACCCGAAGAAAGACGCGGAGCAGTGCGAGATTCACACTGCGCCATCGTTTGCTAATTCGGCGCGCCAGGTCAATCAGATTCATTGAGCTTAAGTTCAGGGTATGTTGGACGCCGTAGCAAACGCAAGCAGAGCATCATGATTAGCACAACCACCGTTTCCTTGAGCTCTACAACAAGATGGCCAACTCACTCGGTACTTATCGCCTCACGACGCCGGAAACATCACCTTGGTAAGAGGTAAAGAAAAAGAGATCGGCCGCAGTGCAACTGATCTCTTTTGAGTTTTCTTAGGTTTAGAAATTAAGGGTGCCTACCGCGGTCAATTGAAATGCTCCCGTCGCAAGGTTCTGACTCACCACGTATGGAGCCGTGCCGGTTGCGTTTTGGAAGCGACCTGTTCCGCCAGTAAAACGAAAGTTGCCGTTAGCCTGACCGGTGACGACATTCAGAGCTGAATTTTCAAGCACAAAATCAAGGTTATCGCCGTTTGCTGCAATGATCGTTCCCTGCCCGGTCGCCAAAATTACTCCAGGGTTATTGGGATCGGGGGAGAATTGGAGGCTCCCGACTGTGGTCCACAAGCCGAGATGAGTTGCGTTACCGGAGGCAGTGACATTGGCGCCGGTGATATTGCCGGCTCCGTCAGTTATAAAAGTAGCCAAACCATTTCCGTTGAGCGCAAAGGGACGGTCATTGGCAGATGCGGTTACGGCTGCAAGTGACACCAAAGCAGTTAGCATCAAGATTCGTATGCTGAGGAAGCGTTTCATATTGTTCTCCTTCGGTTGAAACTTTTAATTGAAAGTGAGGTATAGAGCTGCTGCTAGAAACCAGGGTCACTCCATACTTCTGTTGTGGGCCAATCGCCCGTTCGACCTACTGTGGCGAACAATAAAGAAACATCACACCTTGGGTCCGGCTGTCTTTCGACTTGATGAGGTCAGTTAAGAACTAATCGTCCCGAGCCCTATCAAATAGTCTCGGGCACTGCTAAATACTTTGGTCGGTTGTTGAACACAGCCGCTGGCGAAAATCCAAGAATTCATTCCCATTACCGAAAATCAGATGTCATTCAAACGTCAGAAATCGAGTCCCAGCGGTGTCTATCTTATGAGCACGAAACGTATGCTGAATTAGAGAAACGCAAGGGAAGAACCCAGGGGAGGTACCAAAATGAAGCGCATGATTGATCTGCCAATTTGGGGTATTGGCTTACTTGGAATGACGGTGGCAGTTTGGCAAACAATGGCATTTCTTGGCGCGAGAGATCCGCACTCAGGAATTCCGGACCTAATGTCGGGCGTTAGCCATCTTTGGTGGGCTGTCGGAGCCGCGATTATCAGCGTAGTGTGCATCGTGTCATATTTCGTCCGACATCCACGCGTGGAGGAGGAAATTCACATCAGTCGCTAACCATTGTCTGCCCGTAATCCTAAGCAAGCGCTGTGTTCGCCGAGCTGTCCCCTGAAGTCATCGCGGGGATAGAGAACCCCGGAGCGGGAGCGACGGGATAGTACGGTCAACTCGCCGTAAAACAACAACCTTACTCCCGCTCAGGAAGCGAAATGCGTGCGGCGTGTAAAGAATTCGCCGGCAAAGTTATGAGAATGAGATAGTTGGAAAGAGAAAAGGAAGACTACGATTCTTTTTCAGCAAGTAGCTTTTGAATCTGACGCTCGGTTTCGTCGTAGTGCCCTTCACCGACTCGCATCCAGCGAATTCGCCCTTCTTTATCTAGCAGAAACACCGTGGGCCAGGCTTCGACCTTATAAGCGTTCCAGGTTCGGTAATCGTTATCCGAAACCACCGGGTAACGGATTCCCAGTGAGGACACTTCACGCCGTAGGTGTTCGACGTTTCCTTCCTCATCGAATTCAGGTGAATGCACCCCAATAACTGTCAAGCCTTTCTCGCGATAGCGATCATCCCAGCCTCTCACGGACGGCAATGTGTTTCGACAATTGATGCAGCCGAAAGTCCAGAACTCGATTAGAACGACGCGCCCGCGCAGTTCATTGATCTTCAGCGGTTCGGAGTTTATCCACTCACCGCTGGCCAGTTCTGGAGCCGTAGCAGATACCGAACTTTTATATTCAGCGGAGCTACCAAAGGGAGCAAGCAATTGCTTTGATAACCCCGTAACGTAGGTTAAAGTCGTTACAACAATAACGCCCAGGACAATTCCTATCAGCAAATTCCTTCGTCGATCCATTGATGTTTCCGCCCCGATTCGCCCAAGTCCGCGCGCCCCAGAATCGATACCCTGTCTATATACGAGTGTGCGCCTGGGTTCGGATTTCCACTATGGTGGACTAGTGCACCTCAGCGTTGTTATAGAAAACACGAAGTCGTGCTAGCCGCGCCACGTTCAGCATTTGCTGCATGTTAGAAACACAATTGTTTGCTTCAGCAACTTCCCTGATGCGGTGCCAGATCTTCCCGCCCTCAGAAATGAAATCGTCATATGGATCGATGATCAAGTCCGGTGAGATCTTTGTCAAAATCCTGATTTGCCATGTGCTCTTCCTTCACCTGAACGTCGCATGAAATCCGTTGCTAGAGAGCGAACATGATTTGATCGATAGTCGCAAGGTGACTACAATCCGAGCCTCGTTGAGAAGGTTTAGACTTGATTGTGTTTATGGCAAATCTTCAGCCAAGTCTTTCGCGCTGATAAATCCTAATAAAATCCAAACAAAGCATTTATGGCTAAAAATATCTCAGCAATCACGATTTCAGATGAACTTAGCAGTGACGTGGCCGCAGAAATTCTCACCAGACAGAAAGAAATTGGACGCGATCCAAATGAACTCCTGGACATAGTGCGGACCGTTCACGAAACACTGCAAGAGTTATCGTCAAGAGCGCACGATCGTCGCATGCAAAAGTACATAGCGACGGCACGCGATTAAAGTGAGTTTTAATTTCAGCTCACATCGCCGGTCCATGATAGCTCCGCCTAAATTGACACCCTCCGATTGAACTCCTCCACAGTTCGACCTGCTGTCGTTTCGCTGCCCACTCGACCGGCAGTTTAACCACGCATTCGCTACGAGCGGTTAGAACAGGATGCTTAACTGCGAAACGAGTCGGCGTCTTCGGTGAGAAAGTATTCAGCAAACCCTCAGCTCATCTCTATTATACACCTTGCACTTCTACACGTATTGCATCTAATATGTAGAAGTAGGAGGTATAGCAGTGAAGCCGAAATCAGATCTTCCTCAGGGCACGTTAGATTTGTTGATCTTGAAAGTTGTGGCGCTTGGTCCGATTCACGGGTATGCGGTCGCCCAACGCCTGGAGCAGGTATCGCGCGGTGTAGTGCAAGTTCCGCAGGGCTCGCTTTACCCTGCGTTGCACCGACTTGAAAATCGCGGCCTTTTGAGAGCCGACTGGAAGTTGACCGAGACCGGGCGCGAGGCCAAGTTCTATCGCGTGACGCGGAAAGGGGAGGTGCAGCTGGAAACTGAAGCCGAGGGCTGGCAGCGCCTAACTCAAGCCGTCAGTCTGATCCTCAAAATGTCTGAAGGAGGTGCGGGATGACTTGGTGGCAGCGCCTCTTTCACAGAAGGCAGCAGGAAGAACAACTGGAAAAGGAACTGCGCCACCATCTGGACCTGCATACCAGTGATCTGATCGACCAGGGCTACAGCCCCGAGGAGGCGCAACGACAGGCTCAGCTTGCTCTTGGCGGTTTCGAGCAGGTGAAGGAGTTGTGCCGCGATGCCCGCGGGACACGATGGTTGGAGGAATTGCTTCAGGACCTTCGCATCGGCGGGAGAATGTTGCGCAAGAATCCAGGCTTCACGCTTGTGGTTGCAGCCACGTTGGCGCTAGGCATAGGAGCGAACACAGCGATCTTCGGCCTGGTCGATGTCTTGCTTTTACGACCGTTGCCCATAGTCAAAGCTCCTGGCGAACTCGTCATGGTCGTGCGTGGTGACGGGCAAGGGCCGACACTTTCTTATCCTGACTTCAGGGTTCTGCGTGAACGCAACGAAGTTTTGTCGGACCTGGCGCTATACACACAGGCGCCGGTCAGTTTTGGAAATAACGTGCGCAGTGAAGTAGTGCTCGGCGCTATGGTTTCCGGAAATTACTTTGACGTACTCGGAATTAAGCCTTCTTTAGGGCGGTCGTTCCTGCCTGAGGAAGACAGTACGCCTGGCTCACATCCAGTCGTGGTCCTTAGCCATAGCTTTTGGCAGACTCGTTTCAATAGCGATCTGACGCTGGTCGGTCAGACGATCGTTTTGAACAACCTGCGATTCACCGTCGTCGGTATTGCTCCCGCAGGCTTTGATGGTCAGAGCCCTCCAATGAAAGTTAGTTTGTGGATTCCCGTGATGATGACCCCAGCGATGAGGTCGGAGCCCAGGGAAGCCCGGCACGATCCTCTGAGCAACCGGGAAGAGGAAAACTTTGACGCCATCGGAAGGCTCAAACAAGGCATTTCAGTCACACAGGCGCAGGCCGCGCTCGAAACGATCAACCGCCAGCTAGAACAGTCCAACCCTCCTCCCCCGGAACGACGCGTCAATCCTAATGATCGCTCTCTCCGGCTGCTCAGTCCCCGAGGCATCATGCTGGGTCCGATCCGGGAGATGGCAGTCACATCCTCCGGGCTGGCTGGGTTAACGGTGCTCGCCGTGCTGCTGATCGCTTGCGCCAACGTCGCCAATTTGCTGATGGCGCGTGCCGCAACGCGGCGAAAAGAGGTCGCTGTTAGATTGGCACTGGGCGCAACACGAGGGCGATTGATTCGTCAATTACTTACGGAGAGCGTGCTGCTCGCGCTCGTCGGCGCCACTGCCGGTTTGTTCCTGGCCTACTGGATCAATCAACTGTTGATGGCTTTCAAGCCGCCATTCCCGCCACCATTTACCTTTGCCCTTGATCTGTCTTTTGACATCCGCACGTTTGCCTTTACGTTCCTGCTGGCCATCGCGACCGGAGTGATCTTTGGTCTGGTCCCGGCGCTCCAGGCCTCCAGGCCCGAGGTCCTTCCGGCTTTGAAGGATGAGAGCAACGCGGAAGGCGCGCGCGTGCGCTGGTTGAATTTCCGTAGTGCGCTGGTTATGACTCAAGTCGCGCTATCGCTGGCGCTGCTCATCAGTACGGGTTTGTTCTTGCGCACCCTGCGTTATGCGCAAAAAATCGATCTGGGTTTTAAACCGGATCAGGTGCTGGCGGCTTCGTTCAATCTGCGGCTTCAGCGCTACAACGAAGCTCAAGGCCGGGAGTTTTACCAGCGGATGGTGGAGCGACTTGGAAGACTGCCGGGTGTGCAAACAGCGAGTGTGACCAATTTGTTGCCCCTCGGTTTTATCTGGCTGTCCACACCTGTCGTCCCCGAAGAGCGAGAGGTTTCGACCAACGAGCGGGTCTTCGCCGGTGATGTTTCCGTCGGCTCGCAATATTTCGAGGCCATTAGCATTCCGCTTGTTCGTGGGCGAGATTTCACTGCGCAGGACACGATCAACTCTCCCCGGGTAGCAATCGTCAGCGAAAAGTTGGCGCGTCGCTTGTGGCCCGAGATCAAAGACCCGGGCGAGGCGCTGGGCAAACGATTGCGCGTCGGTAGATCAAATTCAATTTCCTGTGAAGTAATTGGTGTTTCCAAAGACTCGAGAAATAACATCTTCAATCGGATCGACAGGGAACCGGAACCTACCATCTACCGGCCGTTCGCGCAGAACTACTCTGCTCTTGCATCACTAATTGTACGCACCGATGGCGACCCCCGCGGCTTGATTTCCGCCGTGCGGCGCGAAGTCGCGGCGCTCGATGAAAACCTGCCGCCGCAAGACCTGCAACCACTCTCCGCAACTGTCAGCCTCGCATCGTGGTCGGCACGCACAGGCGCGACGGTGTTGGGAGTTTTCGCCTTGCTCGGGCTGGTGCTCGCGGCGCTCGGAATCTATGGCCTGATGTCATATTCAGTATCCCGACGCACGCGTGAGATCGGTTTGCGGATGGCCCTGGGAGCACAGGCGCGCGATGTCATAAAGCTGATTTTCAAGCAGGCCATGGGACTGACCTTAATTGGGGCCGTGATTGGACTGCTGCTGGCGGTGGCTGTGACGCGTCTCCTGGCTAGTCTGCTGTATGGCGTGACCACAACCGATCCCGCGACCTTCGCCGGGGTAGTGCTCTTCGTGATAGCTGTAGCGATGCTCGCTTGTTATCTGCCTGCACGCCGGGCAACAAAAGTGGATCCGATAAAAGCGCTTAGATGTGAGTAAGGAGCATTAAGACTTTATGTTTGGTTTCTTGACCGGATGAGACTCGCTGAACTGGTAGCCGCGAGCTTGGTACTGCAGGCAATCTCTAATTCTTCCAAGCCTCACTTTAATTCGTCTTGGGTGGAGGCACGGTAAAGGTAAAGGTTGACCCCTCGCCGATTCGGCTTTGAACCTTTATCTCGCCATTATGAAGGTCCACAATCTCTTTCACGATAGATAAGCCAAGTCCTATGCCTCGACGTTCAGGACTTGCGTCGGTCTCAAACCTTTCAAAGATGCTCTCGATTCGGTCTGGCGCAATACCTGCGCCTGTATCTTTTAGCCAACAAACTACAGCACCGTTATCAGTTCTCTCCGCACCGAAAGTGACAGTTCCTTTATTAGTGAACTTTAACGCGTTTGACAGAAGGTTTTGCAGGAGTTGCGCTAATAGTTGGGCATCGCTGTAGATCTCGATGTCAGAAGGTACGTTGTTGGCTACTTTTATCTGCGCCTGCTTAGCCAGGGGACCCAGGTCGCGAATCGCTTTCATCACATAGTCGTGCAGGTTGAGCATCGTGAACTCGCCCTGTAGTGCCTTACCGATTCCTGACCGCTGGTGCAAAACATATCTAACCCGTTCACCCATTCGATCAGCATTGCCGCGCAGCACCGAAAAGGCGGATTCGACTGCTTCACTCCGAACGTTTGGCGCCAGCTCACGGTCGAGTAAGAGCGTCGCCAAGTGAATGGCGTCCAATGGCGTGCGCAGGTCGTGCAACATGAACGCGATGTGTTCCTGGTGCTGATGTCGTAGTTCTATCGTCATCATTGTTTCAAACGCCTTTATTGCTTTAGCAATAGCATCATCAAGTAAGGCGTTGACAATTCGTGCCGCTCTACCAGTTAGGACCAATCCATTTCGTTCACCTAAATTTCGCACACAGGTCCGCAGGACATTGTATTCTGCGACCACCTCTGTGACATCAAAATCGGCTTGCCAGCGAAGCAGCCCGTGTTCCGTAGAAAGGGCATTTGTTTCCGCATCGATGGTGTCAGAATTTCGTTTTAGCTCCTCGGCCAGCTTCTCGAGCAGCTGCGGTATCTCATCGTTAAGAGTGGGAATGTCGAGATGCTGTGCGGCTGGCAAAGCACATACGTCTTGCCGCCACTCCGCCAGGAGTGCCTCGCGGTTTTGCAGTATTAACTCTGCCAGGTTGGTGAGCTTGCCTGTATCCATGGAACGACTGTCGGGAATTCTACTTATACGCGGACGAATAGAGAGGTGCAACTCCGGTCGTCGAGTCTAATGAGGACAGTCGCCCGGTCGCTCAAATCAGGACTGATACGTAACAATTCCCTAAGTATTCCAAATCCTTAGCGAATTGACCGAACTCTAGCTCATAAAGTTAAATCCCTTTGATGCGAAACCGTTTCAAATCCGACTTGGACAGGCGGATCCATGGTCAAACAAGAACTTCGCCGCCTCGCGGTTGTAGAAACCATGAGCGACAATCTTGATAATCACGCGAGCAATCCGCTTCGACAGGTGATGAAATATGTGCCCGTCCCCTGGGTCTTCATACTGGCATACCTATGTGGCATTGGTCTCGAATATGCGTTTCCACCGAACCACACCTTTGCGGCGCTCCCGGGTCTCACGGTAGCTGGTGGTGGACTGTTCATTTTGGGAGCAGCGCTCGCCGGCTGGGGATGGCTGACTTTTCGGCGAGCGCGCACGACGACCGTGCCAGGGCAGTCGTCGTCACTGCTGGTCACTTGGGGCCCATATCGCTTCAGTCGCAATCCCATGTACGTCGGTCTGAGCCTGGCGTATCTCGGCGAGGCGGGCCTGCTGAGGCAGGTTTGGCCGCTAATACTGCTGCCAGTAGTCATAGCCTACGTCAACTGGATCGTGATTCCCGTCGAAGAGCGGAAGCTCGGTGAGGTGTTTGGCGAGGCTTACGAACAGTATCGGCGGAGTGTGCGTCGCTGGGTGTAAGTGAAACATAGTCCGCACACCTCGAGAACGGTTAGAGGTCAAGAAAGACAAGTCGATGGCGCCACCCATTGAGAAGTGAGCACACATCAGCCCTTCACCTTCCGAGG
>DATFRK010000417.1:0-4299 GCA_035263325.1 Pyrinomonadaceae bacterium
GATACTGCTCCAATTTTCCATCAGGCAATTCGTAGGTCCAGGCACGCAGGGTCTGTTTATCAGTTTTGATTTGATAGACCCGCAACGTCATGCCGCCACGCAATCCTTGCCGCGTCTGGATGAACTGCTTGGGTGGACCGAGAGGCCCCAAGCCGCTCGCGAAATCCTGCAACGCCTGTTCACTGAAATATGCGTTCGCGTTGTCGCTGAACAACGATCGATCGATTGTCCCGTGCTGCAAACCGTCAAAAATCTTCTTCGCTTGTTCCAACTTTGCCGGGGTCGCCGGGTCAGTCTTCTCGAAGAGCAACGGGACAATACCGTGAGCGATATCACCAGCCGCCGATGAGGCGTCCTGGTTGGTCAGCGCCACCACCGAAACGCGGTCATCCGGGAAGACAACGCTTTCCGAAACGAAGCCCGATACTTCTCCGCCATGCGAGACTGCTCGGTGCCCCGCTTCCGTCGCCAGGCTGACGCCCAATCCGTAGCGAGTTCCCAAACCGTTGTTGAGTTGCGCCTCACGTTCCAGCTCGCGATAAGAAGCCGGCTTCAACAGCTTCTGGTCCATAATGGAGATATTCCACTTGGCCAGATCCTCCGCTGTCATCGCCAGTTCACCGGCAGCGAAGAGCCAACCAGGTCCTTCTTTGGGCGCGACTCGCAATGGTCCCAACGCATAACGCATATAACCGGTGGGATCGGTATCGCCTAATTTCTTCTCATCAATATTTGCGACACTGCTCATTCCGAGTGGCGTGAAGATCCTTTCGCGCAAGAATTGCAGCAGGGGTTTGCCACTGGCCTTTTCAATGATGGCCCCGGCAATCACATAGTTGGTGTTGCTGTACTGCCACTTAGTACCCGGATCGAAATCCAGAGGCTTGCGCGCCCACATGTCCATGATCTTCGCGGAGGTTACTGGCTTGAGCATCATTGGCATGACATAGTCTTGCGGCCAGTAGTCCTGGTAGCCCGAAGTGTGTGATAGCAATTGCCGGATCGTGACCTCGTTGGCCCGCGTTAGATCGGGAATGAACTTCGCCACCTTGTCATCCAGGGACAGTTTTCCTTCTTCTTGCAGTAGCAGAATCGCAGCCGCGGTGAACTGTTTGCTGATCGATCCAATGCTGTAACGCATCGCCGAAGTGGCGGGCGTTTTTGGTTCGAGTCGCGCGGAACCGTAGGCCTTCAGATAGACAATCTGACCATCCTTTACGATAGCTACAGAAGCACTCGGCACTCCTGATTTTTCCAGAGCCTCGGCTGCGAGCTTGTCAACTTTTGCGGTGAGTTCGGAGGTCAATCCATCTTGGCCGCGAGCGAGAATGGCCGAAGCCAGCAGCACAACCGTCAGGGCAATAAGGGAAAAGTGGCGAGCATGAGGCATAGTGTTCTCCTAATCCAACGTCATTTGGGAAGTACTGCAGAATTATAGCCTGAGGTTCGGGCAAATCACTTCCGGACTACGAATTCGGTTGCGGTTGCGGACTGATCTTAGTCCACACGCCGTTCTTAAGACGAAAAGCGCCATTGTCGAGATGCCACCCGACATCAACCCACTTCCCTTTCCGCTTCACAAAGACCTCCGTGCCGCGTCCTGAAGTGACAACTGAAGCTTGACCGCTGGCGCCGGTTTCAAAAATGTATGTGTAGTAGAGAATCGCGGTCTTGCCAAAGACCTGGATCTCCGTACGGGGAAACTCCAGACGTCGCAACTCGATATGCTGCTTGTTCATTTCTTGCGCCATTGCGATCAAGCGGTTTACATCTTCCCAACGTTCCTGACTTTCCTGAATGGCGATGAGTTCTGGCGCGAGTATTTGCTGCAACACTCTAGGATCGTTTTGAAAGAACGAACGCCAGGCCCGATCCCTGGCCTGTAGTAATTCATCCCTGACCTTTGGTCCAACCGGTGCACTCGGAGTTCGCTGCTGCCTGGGAATTTGGGCAGTAGCCGAACCCAAACCTATTGCAAAGGTAAACAAAAGCAAAGACAGAATCGCGCGCATAGCTTCCTCCATTCAGAACCCAATCATACTGTCACTTGCTTAGCGGTGGAATGGTTCAGGAATCAGAAGCAGCTATCTGATCAATGGAGGAACGACTAACGCCACCACTTCGCCTTTTCTAACAACTCGCCGTAGCCAGATTCGCTCCCCTTGCGACTAATCCACTTCGATCCAAATCCTCGAAGCCCTCGGGCACACCTTTCTAACCTCATAGCAAAGTGGCGTAACGACGCGAAAGATCACACAAGTTGCTACCAACACGACGAGATATTCTCATGGTCGGCAATTCCTAAAGGTGGATCACAGGGCCAAGGCGTGATTTAATTGGCAGCAGTCAATTCGATTTAGCCGCGGAACGCCAACCCTGCCCAGAAACCATCGGGTTGCGTCCTGCGCGGGACACCCAGGCAAACCCAAATGCGCCGCTAGCTGTCACCCAACCCGTGACTGCTGCTGCTTCAGGAACCGCCTGAAGCGAAGCCAATCATCAATCCTGACACCAGCAATGCTGGTTGATGCCTTCTGTTTCTATCCAGGGAGAAAAAAATGAAAGCTCGCCTCGCAATCCTAATCGTTCTCTTCTCGGGGCTGCTGTTCTCGAATCCACGGCTCGCTGAGACCGCAGTTAATCCTGATCTGCAGCAACTCAGGTACGGCGCCAGGTACAGCTGCAACGGCGAAACGATTGTCGTCACTCACTGCCGGCACGACGACGATACTCCCGAGTTTCCCCCGACTAAACCAGAAGACGATTACTGTCGAGTGTATTATCCGGATCGACCCTTACGAAACGGTTTTCGCGTTGAAACCGTCGAGTTACGAAGTGATGTAATCAAGAAACTGCAATCGTGCGGCGCCTTCAGCCCACCTGCTGCTGCGACACCATCAGAAAATGTCGGTCGGGAGAAGATTCTTGAAGCTTACCTTATTCAAGGAGATCAGTATCGAGCGGCAAAAAGGTACCCTGAAGCCATCGCGGCTTACCAAAAGGCAAATTCTCTAGAACCCTCGGCGGGCGCCTATAACCGGCTGGGTAACGTTTATCTCGATAACCTCAAACAGTATCCAAACGCGCTGGCTGCGTTCCAGTCAGCCATTCGCTTGAGACCCGATAATGCCACTCTCTACGAAAACCTCGGCCTCACTTACAGGCAGATGGAACAATATGAGAATGCCATAGCTGCTTTCAAAGAATCGCTGCGTCTCAAACCTGACGACCCTTCGGTGTTCAATTTTCTAGCTGCCTGTTATTTCAGCTTGGACCAGTATCCAGAAGCTCTCGCGGCGCATAAGGAAGCTGTTCGGCTCAAACCAAACAATTCGACCTATGTCTACAATCTTGGTTTGACCTATGTCGAGTTAGGCCACAAGGAGGAGGCGCTGGAAGCTTACAAAGCACTGCAAAGAATCGATCCGGCTACGGCGAAGGAACTTTATCAGGATATCGACACTTCCTACGACAAAACGGATGATGCGCAGGGGAACCTTGGCTTAGCGATGTCGTACTACGATCTTGGTTCTAAGGGTTATCGCAACGCGCTAAGAGCGCTTCGGCGAGTCATTGTATTGAAGGCTGAACCCGATATTTTGGGCATAGCCCACTACAAGGTCGCTGAGATCTACAACAAGCAGCACAAACCCACCCAGGCGTCTGCTGAATATGAACAAGCAGCAGTCGCCTTCCAGCAGGCGATCCGCTTGAAACCACGCGATCCCGACAATTACCTGGGGTTGGGCAGAACCTACGTGGCCCAGGGTCGAAAGGATGCGGCCTTGCAAGTTTACAGGGCCCTGCAAAGAATCGATCCCAAATCCGCCCAGCAACTTCTCAACGAGATCAACAAACACTAGCTTGAGAGTTTTGAAAAAGGTGCTTAGTGGTGAGGCGTTGTTTTTGGTAACAGTGGGGAAGCCATGCTATTTTTGCAGCCGTGCCGGGGTGGCGGAATGGCAGACGCTGCGGACTTAAAATCCGTTGTCCGAAAGGACGTGCGGGTTCGACTCCCGCCCTCGGCACCACAACCGAATCAAATAGTTACGGGCAGCGAGTGATGAAGGGTTTACGAACGAGCGGTGCAATCTTTTGTTTTAGCACCTCACGATACTCTCACTCTGGTAGTGCTCTAGTTTCGATTTCTTTACGCGACCTTTGTGTTCTTTGTGCCTCAGTGATAATCAGAATGCGCGATACAGCAACCTCAGCGAGACAAGAACACTGGTTGTACTGACAAGAAACGAAAACTGGGCCACCATCGTGGTGACAACCGATTTGAGTATTGAACACAGG
>DATFRK010000418.1:0-3393 GCA_035263325.1 Pyrinomonadaceae bacterium
GGTTTGTCGAGAACTACGTAGGCAATGGCGATTGCCAGGTCGGCGATCGTGTAGCTGTGGACCATATCACCGAAGTCAATCAAACCGCAGACTGATTGATGGTCATGGTCGACGAGTACATTGTAGTCGTTTGCATCGCCGTGAATGACACTGCGTCGGAGACTGGGCCATAAATTACCCGTGTCGCGGGCAAACTTATCGGCATATTGCCCAACCACCTCATGCAGTCGGTGATCGTTTATGAGGCCCTGGTACTCATTTATGACTTGCAGACCATGCGCCAGATCCCAATGGAACTTGCGCCGAGTGGCAGGGTGATCAAAATCCAGCAGGGACGAATCAAGTTGGCCAAGTTTGCGGCCCAGGTCGCGTAGTAATTCCGGTGTCTGGTGGGTTACTTCTGCTAGCGGGATTCCTGGCAGGTAAGTCACCATGCGAACGAAGTTATCTGACTGCAACCGGATGAGAAGTTTGCCGGAGAAGGTGGGAATAACACGAGGGCAGAACGCGACTCTGGAGGCCAGGTACTTGAGGACTTGCTCCTGCGCATCCAGCTGGGCCGGATCCTCGAGAGCGTTGGCGATCTTGAGGACAAACTTTTCGCCGGAGCTGGTAGTTAGCAGGAAATTCTGATCGCGCTCACTGGGTAAGGTAGCGACCTCGGCGCTGATCCCGTACTCAGAAGAGGCGATCTCTTTAGCTGTTTCGAGACCAAATTGCGGCGCGTGTTCCAGCAGGTGCATGAGACGAGGTTATACCGAACGGGAGAGGCGTGAAAAGTGAAATACCACCGGCCTTTAGGCGGTGGTACTTTAGTTTCAACCTAGTTTTGGAATCCTAAAGCAAAGTCCAAGCAAGAAGGCCAAAATTGAAGCTCCACTGACTAAAGTCAGTGGTATCTAGATTCTTTCTCTCCCTTGGTCTAGGTTGAATTTGAAGCTCCACTGACTAAAGTCAGTGGTATCTCAGCTTGCGCCAGTCAGCACTTCTCGAACGGCGGCAGAGGTCAAGAAGATCTCGCGCAGACTTTCATCGGTGATGTTAGCCGCGATCTGCTTCACAATTTCTGCTGCATTAGCGAAGGCCGAATGAGCTGCCGCTTGATCTCCTTCGCTCTTCTGCAACCGTCCCAGATCTGCCAGCAACTTCCATTTCACGAGTGGAGCCTGATACCTCTCCAGCACTGCCAGGGCTGCGGCAAATTCTTCTTTGGCCGCCGCCCCATTGCCTGCCCGAATAGCCAGTTGTCCTCTAAGCTTGTGGGCCACGGCAACGTACTTCCGTGCTTCCATTTCACTCGCTATGGCCATCAGCCGCTCGGTGTATTCCCGCGCCTTGGTCAGATCACCAAGACGCAACCAGTGCTCGGCGCTGGCGGCCTCCAGCCGGATGCTGTAACGCCAGCGAAACCACTTGTCTCGTTTAAAGATCTCTCGCGCTTCAGCAAAAACACTCGCTGTCTGCTCAGGTTGACCTGCGTACGTATGGTCGATCCCAAGATTGATTAGCGAATTCGCCTCCGCTTCCAGCACGTGAAAATCCCGGCCCACCTGTAAGCCCTCCTGGTCATACGTCAGAGCGCCGGCAAAATCCTGTATCTCTCGATGCAACCAGCCAATACAATTTGGCATGCGCGGAAACCAGAAAGAGTCGCCGTTACGCCGGGCCTTTAAGATCGCCTCTTCCAGAATCGCTTTGCCTTCCGAGATCCGACCTAGATTGCCGAACGAAAGACCGTGAAAGAACATCGAGGTTAGTAAAAGAAAGCCATCACGCAACTCCGCCGAGAGCTTGCGCGCCTCAATCTCACACTCAATTGCCCGTTCATACTCGGTCTGAAAGTAATACAAGCAGCCGCGCCAGGTCAGTCCCGACAAGAGTGCCGTTTTGTGATTGATCTTTCTCGCCGTACTAATTACTTCGTCAATGATCGGCAGCCCTACATTTAGTTCTCCGTAGCACAAGTGCTTAAGACCCATCAAGGTCATCGTCTCCAGGCGCAGTTCTTCACTGCCGGCCCGTTTCGCTGCTTCCAAGGCGTCGTCTGCGCGCGCTTCCATCTCCTCGAGTCGATGCGAAAAGAACAAGGTCATGGCCAATGCGTTTTGTGCGGCTGACTCCTTGTCCGGCGTCAGCGCGTCCTTCTGCTCGAGCATCTCGATGTAATCGTCCACCGATTGGGCAAACCGGCCCAAGTTCATGTTCACGGCGCCGCGTTTTTGATAGAGAGTCGCTTTGGCGGCTGACTGGGCTTCTTCGGGAAGCCTTTCCACCAGATCCAGTGCTCGCGAGTAATGGTCCGCAGCTTCGGCATTGCCGTAAAACTTGGTGGCGTTATCCCCGGCGTGAATTAAATACTCAATGGCGCGAGAAAAATCGCGACCGCGTTCAAAGTGCAGGGCAAGCTGCGAGGCGATTTGCGGTGCCCGTTTACCATAATGCTGCAAGAGTTGCTCTCCGGCCTGTTGATGCAACATGACGCGGCGCTTATTTACCAGGTCGCCATACAGGAAGTTTTGATAGAGAGCGTGAGCAAAGCGGTAACGAGTAGTAAAGGTACCGTCAGGTAACTCCTCTTCACCACGAGTTACGACCAGGCGATGAGTTTTCTCCAAACGGGCCAGGCGCTCTTCCAGGTCTACTTCTTCGATGCCCAGCAACCCGGCCACTATCGCCGACAGAAATTCAGCCCCTTCCACACTCGCGTACTGCAATGCCCGGCGATCCTCTTCCGCCAGCGCGTCGATCTTCCGACCAATCATGCTGCGGACGCTTTCCGGCGCCTCCAAATCCATTTCGGAGATCGCTCGAGTAAGCGACCAGTGTTCATTGGTGCGGGCAATGTAGCCGCGTTCGCTTAGATACTGCAGCAGGTTGGTCGCAAACAGCGGGTGACCTTCGGTCTTGTCGTGGATATGCCTGGCCAACTGATCCGGAAAATCGTTCGGGCTGAAGGTGGCGTCGAGGTATTCGACGATGTGCTCAAGTTGTAAGGAATCCAGGGCGATTTCCTCGCAGAGCTTGTGCATCTGCATGTCAGCTTTGTATCCCTTGAGCGGATGATTGTTGCGCTCAATGTCTTCCGGGCGAAAGGTGCCGACCAGGAGTAGATGTAGACTGCTGATGCGATGACAAAGATGGCGTAACAGATCGACGCTCGAAGGATCTGCCCAGTGCAGGTCTTCAAGCAACAGGACCACAGGAGAGCCACCGGAAAAGGCACCTAGCGCGTCCCCCATTTCCCGCATCATTCGCTCCTTGGTCGCGCCGATTGTGTCTTGCTGAAGGTTGTCGACCGCTGAAGTCGACGAGGTAAAGGCGCCGGGGAATTGGGTGCACCAGGTCGGAGCATAGTTCCGCAGGATAGCAGCGAGGCGTTCGCGACCTGGACCA
>DATFRK010000419.1:0-12850 GCA_035263325.1 Pyrinomonadaceae bacterium
TAATCTCCGTCCCGCGGTAATTTTATGTTGTATTTCCGTTTTTCACAGACGCCTTCGTTTTTGCCCGATTCAGTTAGCGGATAATTCACACAGAGGTAAGCATCACGAAGCGGACGAGATGAGATCATCTGGACAATCATGATTTGCCCGGCCCGCGCACGAACATGAAAAATGTGCGAATCCAATCGAGATTGAACAATTCCTTTCACGGTGGCGGAGGTTTGTCCACGAGTAAAGCTGACATTCTTTTCGACAACTTCTCCTTTTTGTCCGGCAGCGGAAAGTGCTCCAAGTTGAAACCCTAGGAGCGCTCCGATAAACAAACCAAGTGCCCGTTTAGTCATTTCTTTCGTCCTTCGGCCGTTCGTCCCGCGAGAATTTCGCGGCTCAATTACGGCAACTTGAGACCGAACTCTGGCTTCTCGCACCTTTCATCTATTCCAAAGAAGTTGTTAGTGCACGCCACTTCTTCTTGCTCAGTGTGTGCCCGAGGATCTGCTAAACCACTGCGTTGCGTCGCGCAGCCTGGCGGAACCATGCTGCGCTCATCTTCGGGATCCGCTTCTGTGTCTTGAAGTCTACGTACACTAGCCCAAACCGATTGCCGTAGCCATCACCCCACTCGAAATTGTCCTGCGCACTCCAGAGGAAGTACCCGTCTACCGGCACGCCGTCGGCGGTCGCTCGCTGAAGTTCTTTCAGATAGGCGCGAAGGAACATGATTCGGTCCGAGTCGTAAACCTTACCGTCGGCGGATACTTCATCGGACGCAGCGCACCCGTTCTCGGTGATGTAGATCGATTTTGCGCCCCACAGTGAGTGCACGTGGTGCGGCCCCCAGTAGATGCACTGCGGATCGAAAACGTGCCACGACGATTTCATCTTCGGATGCGACGCATTGAGCGGTATGCTGCGGTATCCCGATGCGTCGTCGGTAGGCACAACGTAAAGATTCGGTTTGTAAATGTTGAGGCCGACGAAGTCGAGTGGTGAGGCGATCGTCTTCAGCTCGTCGGCGGTGAACTTCGGTGCATCCGCACCTGTCTTTTTCAGGTAGCTGTCGGTGTATCGGCCCTCCAGCATCACGGTGGTGAAGTCAGCATTTAATTCACGAGTCGCCGTCTCCGCTGCTTTGATGTAGTCAGGGCTTTCGATGGTGGGGACGGCAATGAGCATGTTTTCGGCGAAGCCTACCTTCGTATCCTTCCGCCCCCGGGCGCGAATTGCTTGCACCGCGAGACCATGGCCCAACACGGCGTGGTGGCGGACTTGGTTGAGTTCACCATTCGAAAGCCGCAACCCCGGAGCTCCACCGAGATGTACGGTCTTCCCACCGCCGACCTGCACGTCGAATCCCTGGTAGCCGCCCTCAACGAACGAGCGAAACTCATTGATCGTGAAGATGTGCTTGACCCGGTCACTAAGCTGCTCGGCCAGGTAACCTGCATAGTCGGCAAACGCTTGTGCCGTCTCTTTTGACTTCCATCCGCCGTACTTGTCGTGAAGTGCCTGGGGCAGGTCCCAGTGGTACAAGGTCGCAAACGGCTCGATACCCGCCGCCTTCAGCTCGTCGACCAGGCGATTGTAAAAATCGATGCCCTTTTGGTTCGGCTTGCCAGTGCCTGAGGGAAAAAGGCGTGGCCATGCAATCGAGAACCTGTAGGAGTTCGCTCCGATCGACTTCATCAGCGCGACATCCTCTTTGTAGCGATGGTAATGGTCGTTGGCAATATCGCCATTGTCATTGTTCTTGATGTTGCCCGGCACGTGCGTGTACGTGTCCCAGATAGACGGCCCTTTGCCATCCTCATTCCACGCGCCTTCTATCTGGTATGAAGAGGTGCCGACACCCCAATAGAAACCTTTGGGAAACTCGCGAATACTTTCATTCTCAGGACCTTCATGCCCGAAATTATGAGACGCCCGACGATTAGAAGCGCCGGCGGATCCAGACGCCGCGGCGAACCCCAAAGTTGCCGTTCCCGAAACTCTGACGAAGTCACGTCGATTAATTTCGTTCATAGAAACCTCCTAAAGTTTTGGAAAGGAACGGACCTTGATGCGCGTCACAAGTGTGCTCCCAAAAAGCGACGCCTGCAAAGCAGTCCAGGGACTTACCAGCGCCATGGGATTTTGTATACGAACGCGATTTTGGCGAACATTTTCCAATACCTCAATGTTAGAAAAAAGTCACCAACATTTGTTGCTCAGTGGTCGATTCAAGACTCTAGATCGCTGAAATTTGCGTTAGAATATCGCTCATCCCTCAATCAACCGATTTTTGATCATTTCCTGAGCAGGAAGTGAGATCGCACGTGCTCCCTTAGCGACTTCGCTGACGAGGCCAAGATTTTGAAAGGAATGAACCAATGCCACTGAACGAAACAATGGACAAGCTAGCTGCTTTTGAGCCGACGGATTTACCAGTCATTAGTCTCTACCTCAACGCTCAAGCCAATCAGCACGGGCGCGACAATTTCGATTCATTCATCCGCAAAGAGTTCAAAGCGAAGTCAGAAACTTTCCCTCTACGTTCACCCGCACGTTTGAGTTTTGAGAAAGACACGGAGCGTATCAACGCCTACCTCAAGAACCTTCGCCCATCGGCAAACGGTGTGGCAATTTTTGCGTGTGCGGGGTCTGACAATTTCTTTGAGGCCCTCGAACTCGACGCACCATTTCCCGATCATAGACTCTATGTGTATCACCAGCCACACCTTTATCCGCTCGCGCGACTTAGCGATCAGTATCCACGCTACGCTGCCCTTATCGCGGATACAAACTCAGCGCGGATTTATGTTTTCGGGATCGGTAAAAAGCTCCGTGAGGATATGGTTAGGAATCAGAACGTCAACAGAACTCAACTTGGCGGCTGGTCGCAAGCCCGGTATCAACGCCACATCGAAAAATATTACTTGAATCACGCGAAAGAGATTGTGGACGAGCTCGACAAAACGGTGCGCGAAGAAGACATCAAGCACATCGTCCTTGCTGGAGATGAAGTTATCCTGCCTGTGCTACGTGAACAGTTTCCCCCTCACTTGCGGGATAAAGTGATTGACATTCTGCGCCTCGATATCAGGACACCGGAGAACGAAGTAGCAAAACAAACTCTAGAAGCGCTGCGAGCTTATGACGCCAAAACAGATATTGAGCGTGTCGAGCATCTGACTGATGAATATCGTTCCGGTGGCCTCGCCGTAGTCGGAGTGCACGACACTCTTGCCGCTCTTAGCGCCGGGCAAGTTGACGAGTTGTATCTGAGTGCACAGTTGGAAGAGATTCATAGCGGAACGGAGGAAATGGGCAAACACCTGCTGCCGCACCTGGGTGATGACCTCGCGCTAGACAACGAGAACGATGCGACACATCAGGTCAAGGTCGCCGATGAACTTGTGACGCGCGCGAGGCAAACGGGCGCGGGTGTGAGCTTTATTGAGGACGCCAGGCTCTTAGCCGACGTTGGAGGCATCGGCGCAACGCTGCGTTACAAGGTTTGAGGCAGTACGAGACCACGCTCCTCTACCTGAACATCGTATGAAATCGATTGCGGGGAGAGAACATGGCTCCGCCTTGAGTTAGCCCAGGGTTGCCAGTACTTCCGCGATCTCTTTCATCGAGGTCCTTTCCTGTTCCACCAATGTTCTGCTGTCCGAGCGACGCTTGTTCCTCTTGTCTTCAACTCCGCTTGATAATGAACACAGTTTTGTCGTCAATCCGATCTTCTTCGCCAATCTCTTTTAGGTGAAGGTCATCTCGGCTAACGTGTTCCAATAAGGCGTTGCAAATGTCTCTTGCTGATTGCTGATGATACTCCCGCAAAACGGCTTCGAGGTGTTGACGCTCTTCATGGTCGATTCCGTCATAAACGCCGTCGGTATAAAGGAAGAGAATGTCGCCCGGACTCATAAGCGTGATTTCCGCAACGTCTGATGAATTCGCCTCCCTCGGTCGGAGTTTCATTGAAAAGTATCGCTTGAGATCCGGGTGATCGGCCGGCAGTTGCAAGCCCAACGCCAGGAATTGCACCATCCGGTCTTTGTCGAGTTCCACAAACCTACGATATTCGGCGGAGAAGACGAGCGGGGGCGGGTGGCCAAAATTTACAAAGCGGAAATAGCCATAGGGATGCACTTGCCCGTAAAGCATTGTCGCGATCTCTCTTGCATTCTCTTTCTCACTTATCCCAAGCGCGTTGCGAGCGGTGACTGACTGGGCCAAGCGCAGGTTGATGTTTTCAAAGAGTCCCGGAGTCGTCTTTCCGTGCTGATCAAGTTCCGACAGCATGAAGGCATGGAACGTGTCATGAACAGTGGAAGCGATTTTAGCCGAAATAAGTCCATGCCCTTGACCATCTACCAGTAGAACACCTGCCGTGCTGTACAGTTCGTGCAGATCTTCGGCGACTCGCGCCTGTTCGGAGCTTCGGGCCCTCCTGTATGCAGTTTCCATTTCGGGACGGTAATCCGACCTCGACTGCAACCACTCAACATGATCATCTACTGAATTACGTGGGGCTGCGCCTGGCGTAAGTGGCTCGAGAAATTCTTTGGATAGTGCAGTAGCGCGCGCAATCCGAGCGTCGAGGTCATAACGCTGCTGGAAATTGATGTACTCGAAGAGATCACCACCGACCGTCCCAACCGGAATGGAATTCCCATACATCTCGATGCCCGGTATGTGCGGAATCGCCCCTTCCACGGGCATGAGACGTTCCCGCAAATACTCATCGATACTCGGGTCTGGCGAGTTATTCAATAGGCTCATTTCTGGGAAGATAAGCGCATCACTGTGTCGCGTTCCCGCACTTTGATCGCCTCGAATCCACGTGCGTCGTACATGGACCGCGGTCCGCGGAAGTGGCCCGCGTCGTTCTCTTCGGGTCTATTGTGAGGGTAGGCCTCTATCCATCCTGCCCCGCGATCCAGACTGTCGGCGATCACGCGGTCGAGCAATGTCGCCGCGATCCCGTGCCGCCGGTACGGCGGGGCGATGATGAAACACGAAACTCCGATTACGGATGTCGGCTCGGGTCCGTTGGGGTCAAGCTGTCGGTAAAGACCGTAGTCGGAACGTAATGAGGCATTGACCCATCCCGCGGGTCGACTGCCGACGTAGGCGAGGTATCCGAAGGTGGTTCCGCCGCGAAGTCGCTCGGCCACCATCGCCCGAGTGTCGCGCCAGGCCCGCTCAGGCTGTTCGGGCGTCGCTGGTACATGTGGTTCCAGACAATAACACGAGGCCCAATCGGGGTTGCCCGCGAAGGCGTCATGGTCGAAGAACCGGAGCCAATCGTCGATGCGCTCCTCGGTCATTGGATAAACCTTGACGTCGGCGATCTCTGGCAGTCGTTCTGTGCCGCCGGTGAGTCGCTCGGTAGCATCGGCGTAGTTGCGGGCGTAGTTCCGAATCGCTTCCGCCGGATAAGACCAGGTGTGGGACTCCTGCCCGTGAGCTACGAAAGCATCGACGATAGCGTTTGAGTCGTCGACCGCGATCACCGTATCACATCCAAAGCATTTCACCTTCATGGATTCCTCTTCGTCTCGATCGGATCTTGTTTATGAGGTCTCACCAACATCTAAACATAGCGCAGCGATCGAAGATAGTCGACCCCAGGGTGGATCGCCCCTTCTTCGTTGCGATTCGATAGAATCAACTGGTGCTGTGCTCTTTCTGGGGTTCCCTCGGAGGCCTAATCCAATTGTCGGCAAACGGAATGTAGAGACTAGATGTGAGAGTATTTCTCGAAGTAGTATGCGGACGGTGTTTATTTGTTGCTCATCGGCAGGTAAAAAATGCGAAAGCTGAATCTTGCACTTCTCCTTTTCTTCTTCTTCGTCAGCGCCGAACGTTTCGCCGGAAACGGGCGTGTCGAAGAAGTCGAGTTCGCCAGTCATGGCACTACGATATCTGGGTCGATCGTCTTTCCGGAAAATCAACCCATTCTGGCAGCCGTGGTATTCATCCACGGATCAGGAAAGCAAACTAGAAACAGAAGTCTGGCGGAGCGCTTCGCCAAGGAAGGTATTGTGGCCCTGGTCTATGACAAACGAGGGGCGGGAAAATCCGGCGGCGAATATGAAAGCGAGCAGAGCGTCAGCGAAAAGAATATTGCGCTGCTGGCGGACGACGCGATTTCAGCCTTGAAGATGCTTTCGAGCCACGCGACGCTAAAAGGAATACCAGTCGGATTTGCGGGCATCAGTCAGGCGGGATGGATTGGCCCCCTGGCAGCGGAGAAGAGCAAGCTTGCGAAATTCCTGGTCTTTTGGAGTGGCCCCGTCTGCAAGGTTAGCGAGGAAGATATCTTTAGCAAATACACGTCCGATCGTGATAGCCAAACCGCTCCCAGCTATGACGATGCGTTGCGTTCGAGAACGGAGAAATATGTTTGGCCGGATTTTCTTGGTAAGGACACCGACTCGAGCGAAAACCTGAAGAAGTTAGCGATCCCGGGACTCTGGCTGTTCAGCGACAACGACGGCAGCATTCCCGTGGGTCTGTCCATCGAGCGTCTGCGGGCGCTGAGAATGAGCGGCCATCGCTACGACTACGTTTTATTCTCAGGCCTGGGACACAACAATATCGACGGCACTTTTGTAACAGCTGTTGATTGGATCAAGCGACTAACCAAGGAATGAAGGCGCTCTTTGAAGACGCAAGCCCGATTATGAAACACACCGATAACCGTAGAATTCAGGCCATATTTTTCTGTAACTGGGAACTTACCGGGATGGAGTAATTGGCCGGGTCAGTTTACTAAAAAGGTAATTTAATTGCTCCAACCAGTTGGGATGTGACGCGTCAATCAGTATCCATGAATTCGGAACAAGATGCATAATGTGCGGGATCCCAACCTAGGAGGCAACCAGTGATTAGACGAGTTGTTAGTTTCACAACGTCTGTGTCGATCCTATTGGCGTTCGCGACGATGAATTCTCTCGCGCATAAGAATTCGCTTACCCAGCGTACTACTGTGGTGCGCACAAATGTCCATCAGATTGTTCGTAATCTGGAAACCGATACTGACACCTTCAAGAGTTCTCTCGATCGCGCGCTGGATCACAGCCCACTCGACGGGACGCGCTCAGAGGATGAGATCAATGAATACGTCAAGCAGTTCGAACACGCAACAGATAAATTGAAAGATAAGGCGGAAGATCAAAAATACGCGCCTAACCTGGCTCGCGAAGTCTTAGTCCGCGGACGATCGATCAATAGCTTTATGCGGAAACATCAACTGGGCCAGGATGCAAACAACGATTGGGCCAGGGTGAGAGACGATCTGACCCTGTTAGCCCACGGCTACAGAATCAACTGGCGCTGGTGAACGGACGTTTCTGACTTACCTATCAAAGCAGATTGATTGTGTCTGCCATACTAGGTTGACCCAAGGGTTCAATTGAAAAAGTCGCTATAAGATACTCGGAGGCCTCCACCGACAATCGTCTTTCGCCTCCTGCAAACGGAAACCTGAAAACCTAGCAGTATTTGAGGTAGTCTCGTCTTCTTAACAGCCTCGCCGAATCTCAGGCTAGGACACTCCCTCAGGTTGTGGAACTTTACTCCGGCAGTTAATTTCCGACCAACGATTTGCCCATTTACGCCCTCAAAGTCCGCGGCAGCCGATTTTTCTAAATAGACTCTGAAGTTCCTACTACAAGGAGTAGAAGATTATGGGTAAGAATCGCCCCTATTTGATTCTAGTATCACTGCTGCTACTCAGTTGTATTTGCCTGGCCCAATCCGGGCGCCAGCCCGCAAAAACAAACAACCCCAAAGTTGCTGAGCAAAAGACATCTTCGCCAATGGACGAAGCGACTGCGGATGTTCCTTCAACCAACAACGCTGGCCGGACAAAAATTCCACTTTTGGTTGCGCTATCGCAACAACGACGCTTAGTCATGCTTCCTCCTTCGAACTTGTTCTATGCGGAGCAAATTGCAAGTAGCCTGAGGAGGCAGGATCGACTGACCGTTGAGTTCCAGCCGCGAAAAGTCAAGGTCGAAGACGCACCAGCGATGCTGCGCGCAAAAGCGCGAACGTACATGTTGCTTCTAAGATTCGAAGAATTCGACGACCGGGATGACAGTAAGAGTTGCGCTGTTACGGATTCCAAATGGGTGACATCCTACAAAATGGATTACACGCTGCTGGCTCCTGAAGGCAGAATCTTAAAAAAGAGAAGTATCCAAACCTTCTTCAGCTGCGCCCGTGATGTAAAGCCGCTTTTCGAACTCTTTGTGAAGAATTGCGTCAACAGATCTCGAAATACGCTGGATGCTTCTGCCGTACAGTGTATGACTCAGCAGGTGCTCAACGACCTATATAGCTTTGAGAGGTAGAAGCAGCCAGGTCAAGCGCGGGATTTTCAGAATCGAAGCTTAATAAGACTCCCGCGCTCCGCGTATTGAAGGGTTGCTTCCCTCATTGGCGCTTGCCTTCTTTAGCGAGGCGGTTCGATCGGAAACCGTTGTGTTTTGTAGAGCCAGGAATTGGAAAAACCTTGAGCTGTGGTAAAAGGCCCGTCTCTTTCGGTCGGCTGACTCCCCTGCAGTACAAGATTCCATTCCTGGATGCCCGAAAAGTAATGCTTCGTAACCTGGTAGGTGACCTTTTCCAGCGGTCTGTTTTGAGTCGATAACAGCTGGCCCCACTTATCGCCTTGTGATTTTCTACCGGCACTGTCTATTACAATGGCCCTACTCCAGGTTTGGAAGACACTCTTTTGCGGACTGAGTGTGAGGCTGTTTCCACTTAACTGGTAGGTTCCGGTTTCTTTCGTGAAGAGAAGTTTGTCTGAGGTGTAGGTGAATGTTTTGATCAGAAACTCGTAGGTGCCATTTGCAGAAAAAGTATATTGCCTGCTGATGTAGCCACTGAGTCCGTGACTAGCTTCGAAGGCGCTCTGGCCACTCGAACTGGCTCCCCAGACGCCCACGATGTCTGTGCCGCCGTCACTCTGTTGCGGGGCAGCGCTTTGTTGGCCTGCGTTCCGTTCCGGAGTTTTTAAGCTAATCGATTCCAGGAACGCGGTGATTTCTGCTTCATGCTTTTGCGTGTTAGTCAGGATCAGGACATTCACCATGCTGCCGTAGCCGCTGATGTTCAGGAGAACCACAACTCCTTTTTGGCCGTTCTTTTCAAACGAAGCATATCCGGAGAGCGCCTGCCAGTCTCCTTTATTCTCGGCGGGTATCATCTGTGGGGCATCGGTCACAGTTACCGACTCCTTTACGATGGTCTCCCAGGAGGCGTCGAAACTCTTCCGCGGAGTCTCAAGACTGGGGATAGACTTGACGAGGGTGATCAGACAAAAAGTCTGATCCGTCCGATCTTCCGTTGCGATTAGCAAGGAATCTTGATCGACTTGTTTTTGCCACCCGGATGGCAATTTGTAGGTTGTGATATCGAAAGTTTGGACCGATTGGGCCAACGACGCTCCCGAAGAAATCAGCAAACATAAAGTCGCAAAGAGTAATCGTTTCATAAACTTTTGCTAATTAACCCTTGATTCTGAGATTGGTAGAGCTTTGCTACTGAAAAAGTACGTCTCTACTTCCGGTAGGCGTGATCGGCGTGCAGGACGATTGCAATCGGACTTAAACTTATTGGTCTATTAGTATTAAGTCAGCCGTATTAGAAGTGGTGATAAGAAGGCTGATTACGAAGAGTGTACCTCAAGCGGTGCAATTCTCAATCAACTTTTTTGCGGCCGCATGTCCGCCAGGCTTTGAGAACTATTGAGCCTTAAACGTTGCAAAGAAGCGTTCGGCAATCTCAGAGTCTAACTCCTTAACCTCAGTTGATCCAAAAACTACATCAAAATGGCGTCCGCCAAATAGGATCACTCGCCCGCGCGAATTATCCATGTCATCGTTTTTATTTTGGAGGATGAGCTCCCGACCAATGCCGCCATCCACCTTTATCGGCGATAGTTTGACGATACGATGGTTGGGGGTGAACCATCCTCTAATGGTACGTTCGAATACAGCATCATCACGCATCTTCGCTAACTCGATGTTTGGAAGGTTCGCCACAGTGATCTCGAAAAATCTCATAGACGAAGGGTCTTCCTCGCCGCAGCTATACGCATAAACTGGAGTAGAGGGTTCCGACACATTTGTTTGTTTAGGCTCGCACGGAAGCTCAACTGAAAAACTTTTGTCGGGTGGAACATAGACGTGCCACTTGTCCTTTTCCTCTTGCCCCGGAGAAGGTTGTCTCGCTGGCTGTGTAGACTGCTGTTGGGCGTTTACGGGAGCGAGAGAATAGTGACATGCGGTGCCATAAGTAAGAAAGATTGTTAGTGCGATCAGCATTAGAGGGATCTCTAACTGGACAATACCCTTAATGCATCTTGAAGGGACCACCATGCGGCTCCGCTACTAAATCAGGACGACTGGAATCCTGGACCACTTCATGCATCTCCAACACATTTGACCGGGAAAACGCTTCCTTCGGCAGCGTTCCTGACTGTGCGTGTCCTTTCAAGAACGCATCAGAGCGCACCCAGTTGAGAAAGTCCTGACGGCTATTCCAAATAGTAAAGACTACGTACGGGTCGCCTTCATTGACCGGGCGCAGTACCTGGTTGGAAATGAAGCCAGGCATTTGGTCCACCAGGCCCGCGCGTTCACGAAACCTTTGTTCGAAGGCATCAGCATATTCCGTAGCGACGTAGATCCGATTGGCGACAGTTATCATTGCGCTGCCCTCCCCTTCTTTGTCAGTGTCTTATGAATCGGCGCGCTGCTTACTCATCCGGAGACGGCTTCGTGCGCAGCCGCTTGATCTGTGAGCGACGTGATTTCTCTTCAAGCGTGCGATTCTTTGCGCTGCGCGATATGCGCGTCGGCACCCGTTTGGCGGGCCGGTAGTTCAAACGCTCGATCTTCTTGCGGAGTTTACGCAGACAGATCGCCTTATTTCGATGTTGGCTGCGTTCCTGCTGAGAGGTAACGACGACGCTTGAGGGTAGGTGCCTGAGACGAACGACGCTTTCCGTTTTGTTCACGTGCTGTCCTCCAGGTCCACTTGAACGGAACGTTTCGACTTCGCACTCCCGCAACAAGTCTTCATCTGATTCAGGTAACTTGATCACAGGACTCCATCATACCTGACTACCATTACTCGCAGGGTATTGTCAGGTTAACGGAGAATATCATCAGCCTGTTGATGCGGCATACTCTGCCGATGTTGGCAGGCACAAAACGCAGATAAGCGTGCGTTCCTGCAAAGAGTCTTGCAAAGGATTTTCCGGAAGATCTTGAGAAGAACCACGGCAAGACGCCCCGTACAACATTTCATTGACGAGCACTGTCTGCAAATACGCGAGAAGAAATAGAGACGTTAGTGCCCAGCCTTATACCAGATTCTTAACTCTGTTCGTCCAGAAATTGCACTGTGACGCGTAAACCAATAACTAGCGGAGCGTCAGGTTGTGCAAATTCAATTAGAACCTCTAGCACATCGCGGTCGCTCTTCTCTGCCGGGTCACCACTGCGAACACGTTTTCGGCCCATTTGTGAACCCAGGCTTACCACTGTTCCATAGAACTGTCGTCCCGGCGACGCTTCAGTTTGGATGAGAACCTTTTGCTTGAGTCGAAGGAGAGCAATATCCCGCTCGTCAACTTCAGCCCGAATTCGCAGCTGTGAAGTATCGGCGATGGTCAAAATAGGTTGCGGATAAATGGTACTCACGCCTTCGCCGGCGCGCTTGCGAACACTCAACACCGTTCCCCCAATCGGTGACCTGATTCGGCATTTATCAAGTCGAGCCAGGCTCGTTGCCACTCGCTCCCTGGCAGCCTGCACTTCAGCGTTTGCCAGACCTAGTTCCTCAGGCAATGGTGGGGCGTTCACCTGCCTCTCGTGCTCCTGCACTGCTCGCAATTCGGCTTGCGCCACGTCTAAGTCGCGCCTCGCTTGATCGAAAGTCTCCCGCGAAACAACTCCCGCTTCAACCAGTGATTTCGTGCGCCGAAAATTTAGTTCTGCTTGGTTTAGTATTGCCTGCGCGGCAGCTGATTCGGCGGCCGCGCGGGCTCGTTCCTCGTCACGACTACCACGCAAGAGTCGTTTTCGGGTCTCCTCCTTACTCTGAGTGTCCGCCTGTGCAGCGTTGATCTCTCGCTCCACATTGGCACAGTCGACTGTTGCGAGCAGTTGACCCACGACCACCTTTTGTCCCTCCTCAACCAACACTGCGGTCAAGATCCCATCAGCACCGGCACCGATATCCGTGGCTTCTTTTCTGCCTTCGATCCTTCCGGGCGCCGCTAAAACTACTGAACCGGACTGCGGGCGCGTATTGTTAGACACCGACTGATTCAACGCCGAGCCTTGCCGTGAAAAGAGTGATAGCGCTAACCAAACGACACAAGCCAGTAGCGTAAGGGTTGTAACCAGCAGCACAAAAAGTAGGCTACGCGCGCGACTCGGGTAAGTTGCGGGAATGGGAGTGATCGCACTCATGATAGTTGTGCCTCATTTACAAGCCGGCCGTCGCTCATCCAAAGAGTCCGGTTGGAATAATCGCGCCACCGCGCATCATGACTAACTACTACGACTAGTCGTGACTCTTTGCTGGCCAGATCCTGAAGAATGTTGGCGATCTGTTCTCCTGCGGTGCTATCGAGTGAGGCGGTTGGCTCGTCGGCGAGTACGATTGGCGGATCGCATACGAGTGCGCGGGCAATGGCCACTCGCTGCTTCTCGCCACCACTCAATTCTTTTGGCAACCGATGACGCTTTGCAAAGAGTCCCAGGTTCTCAAGGCTTGCTTCTGCCCGGCAGCGTGCCTCACGCTTTCCCCAGCCTGAGAGTGCCAACGACAGAGTTAC
>DATFRK010000420.1:0-6339 GCA_035263325.1 Pyrinomonadaceae bacterium
TCAGGTCGTACAGGTGAATCGCTCCGTCCTGGATGAAGACAATGGCGTCGCCGGAAGCGGATGCTGAAGCGAACCTGATGTCGTACTTATCAAAGTGTGTCAGTTGGGTGACCTTCTTCGACCTGGTGTCGTAAGCGAAGAGGTTATAGGCGCCCGCGCGATCCGAAACGAAGTAGATGTTGCCGGCGATCCACATCGGAAAGCTGTCATTGGCGCCCGATCGCGGCAGCTCTTCAGCCACGCTGTCTGACAGGTTAGCGATTAGAATCGCTGACGTAGCACCGCCCCGGTAATGACGATGGAACTGGTCTTGAGGGGGCAATAGCAATGGGGTGTAAGCGATCCGCACCCCATCGGGTGAGAATGACCCCATGCCTGCTTGAGGGAAGGGAAGTTCGGTCGGCATTCCGCCGCTTGCGGGAACTGTCATTAGCCGCGTTTCAGAAGGAAATCGTTGGGCGGCGCGAAACGACTCTACCAGCACAGCTTTTCCATCCGGAGTCCATCCCCAAACAAGATCAATCCCAGGATGATAGGTCAACCGGCGCGGCTCGCCGCCTGAAGCCGGAACGACATACGCGTCCCAGTTGCTGTTGACCTCCATACCAAAGGCGATCTCTGAGCCGTCGGGCGAGAAGAACGGGTAAGCCTTCTTGTTCGGAGAATGCGTGAGGCGGCGCGCGTCTCCGCCGTTTCGACCGACTATCCACAGATCGCCGGCAAACGAGAATGCAATTTCAGAGCGGCTGACCGATACGCCTCCGAAGGGACGAGGAGTGGGAGTCTGAGCCGCTGAGAAACTGCAACTAACGATTATCAGGACAATTAACGAGAACAGTCGTGACATTCGCATGCCTCCAGTAGGATTTCCAATATGGCTCGCACTAAAGAAAAGAGTGGGCCCTCGGTTGAGCTCAGACAAGAAAGGAGAGGCCCTTTACTGTGTGTGAGGTATTCAAGATCCGCCCAACCCTGGTGCTGAGCCTCGCCGACGCAACTCAACCAAGAAGCCCGTCAATGTGGCCCCCTCTGCCACATTATGAACGCAAGTTGGAAGATGAAAATTTGTACCGTCAGCGGGATCTCAGGCGGGAGGTCTATATCTGCCCCGAAGTCGCTTTGGTGTTTAATGGTGCCGACTCGCTCTTCTCCGTCGAGGAGTAGATAATGGCGACCAAACAATTTCCAAATGTTGCTTTTGAGCGTTAACTCGCGTGCATGTCGTTCGATCGCGTAGCTAATCCGGCAGTTGGATGCGAAAAACAGTTTCGTCTCCTTTGCGTTCGCCACCATCCGTTCGTCCCGCTCCAGGGTGTAGTATTGAGTGAACATGACGATCCGCTTTTGCCGCCTCAGTAAGAAGTAGTCCCCGTCGACTTCAATTTGTGACGTGCCAGACATGTAGTTGTAGAGGTGTGCGACCTCAACTTCGCCTCGATAGAAGGTGTGGCCTGAAGAAAGTGTCTCTGCGGGCGGAACGCCCTTCCAAAGATTCGCCAAGCCTCGCCGGATGGAAAGCTTACGTGTATACACAGCCTTTAACATTTTCCTGCCAAGAGTCTCCGGTCAGTAGCGGGCGCGGCCGCCAGACATGTCGAAGACGGCGCCCGTATTGAATCGACTCGCTTCGGTGCATAGCCAGGCGACGAGATTTGCGACTTCTCCTGGGTGGCCCAGACGTCCCAGCGGGCTGTCCTGGACCATTTGGTTTACCACTTCCACGCCGAGGTTTCGGATCATATCTGTGTCGATTGGCCCAGGCGCTACACAATTCACGAAGACGTTGTGCTGAGCCACTTCTCGACTGAGCGCCTTGGTAAACGAAATTACCCCTGCGCTGGCGGCGGAGTACGCTGCGATGCCCGCCAAGCCCTCTTTTCCTGCCAGTGAGCCGAGGTTGATGATTCTACCCCCGCCTTGACGGATCATGATGGGTAGTATCGCCTGAGTTACCAACATCATGCCGACGAGGTTGACCTGCACGATGTGTCGCCAGTCCGCCGGCGAATGTTCGACGAAGTTAGTTGTCTTTCCTAGATATCCGGCGTCGTTTACCAGGATGTCGACGCGGCTGTTGGCTGGCAGCGCGGATACGGCAGCAGCGATCTGCTCAGGCTGGGTGATATCGACGAGCACTGCAGTTGCACTGCGCACCGGTGCGAGATTCACATCCCAAATTGCCACCTCGCAACCACTATCGAGGAGTAACTCGACAATTGCGCGTCCGATTCCCCGCGCCCCTCCGGTGACGACCGCAAACTTGCCGGCAAGATCGTAAGTATTCGGCATGCTCTCTCCGAGTACAGGGCAGTTAGTGGTGACGACTAAGCAGGCTTGACTATGCAACTTAACCAGGAAGTCTCACTGCAACTCGGCTGCAAGCCGCTTGTTCGGCGTGGGAATCGAATTCTCTAGAGGTGGTCTGTAACCAAGACTCGACCTTTTGCGCCGAGAGAGGTCTTTCCATCTTGGCCTTTGATACGGCCACGTAACTCAATAATTTCGCCTCGCAGTTTCTGATTCGGAGTTACCTTTACAACCATCCATTCGAGGATAATCGTTTCATCTGCATAGATTGGGCGGCGGAAACGAACCCAGAACTCAAGACCGAGCATCGCCCCCTTCTTTGAAAAATGGGAAGCGGTTAGCGCAAGTAGTAGAGCCGTAGTGTGCGGGCCACTGGCGGTAGGCCTACCGAACCGGGTGGTCGCAGCAAATTCTGGATTGTGATGTAGCGGGTTGTTGTCACCGGCCGCATTGGCAAAGTCAGCCACCATCGCAGGCGAGAGTTTTACTTCGGAAGAGAATCGTTCTCCGGTATGAGCTCTTATCATCTTCCGCCTCTCGAAATCTGATAACCTCAGAACGCGGTGCTTGAGCAAGACGGACGTTCGACGAAGTCTAAGCAAATCCTCTAACTGTTGCAGATATTATTTGCGTGACGCGCTATGAGCAGCCACTTGCCATTCTTCTGCATCCAGATGTTCGTGTAACGCCGTAGCAGCGTTTGCCCCGCGCCGGGCGTATTCCCATCAGGTTTAACGGTTTCTTTCCCCATCACAATAGCCATATCACCCTGAAATCTAATTTTCTCTATTTCGCGGACGAATGACGTGTAATGGATGCTGCCATTTTTGATTAGCGCCATGAGCGCCTGTTTGCCATTGGTGACAGTATAGCGAGGATTATTCACAACTATATCCTCGTCGTAGAAAGCCGCCGCCGCCGGCGCATCATTGCGTAAGATGGCCTCAGCTTCAGCGAGGTCTATTTTTCTGATTTCTGCATCGCGGTCATTTTGTGTCGCATTCTGCCCTGTAACCAAAACCGTCGCCAGCCCAATAACAAGGGGGACCATCAGCCTGAATTTTTTCATCGTTGCGCTCCTTTGTATTGAGCCAGCTTCGCCTACCAAAACTTCCACCATGGCTTCGATACTTTGACTGCGGTGCTCTCTGCCGCAGAGATTACGAGACCGTTCTGGTCATATCGCTCGCCTTCGTCTCCCTGAACTGTGGCGGAGAGCTGCTGGGCCAAAAGCCCCATCTTTGTCAGGATTTCCTGGTCCGGATTCTTTACTGTAATTAAGCCGTCGTGGTAATCAAACCATGCTTTGTTCCCATCCTCTTCATGACCGGAGTACCTGGTCCAAACTGCAAGGCCCGGGCTATCTATGCGCAGCACAGGTCCTTCAGCGGTTCGGGCTTCCGCAAAGCCGTCGAGCCGCATCTCAGAATCTTGGTTCACCAACGAAAGCCATTCATCGATGCCGATGGCTGGTCCATCTTCATCGAACCAATCCTCTCTTCTTGTGATGTGTACGTCATATCCCATCTAGGTGAGTTCTCCTGGCTGACAAGGTACTTGAATGGCTTTGTCAAGATATATGACCAACTAAGCCCGAACGTACTTGACCGCAGGACCATGCAACTTAACAAAAAGGCCCGCCCATGGCGAACCCAAGCGCGTGCTGGACTGCGATGTCGGGCCATGAAGGATCGGGGCCGGTAAATGGATTTTTAAAACGATTCAGCCCATGGATAAGACATTGTCAGAAGCCACACTCACGCTTCCTTCCAGGCGACTTCCACACCTTCGGAGTCTCCGATCGCATCGTTGAGAATCTTGAGGAGACCAGCACTCGCACCACTCTCTTCCAGGATCTCTACGGTATCAGGACAAATGTAGTAGTCTGTGTCCCCTTCATGTTCTTCCTCCAGCTGATCGATAAGTAGCTCAAGATCAGCGTCATCGATCGTGCCGAGAAATGCACCGCTGTCCTTCAACGTCAATTTAAACATTCGAATGAACCTCCCAGCTTGTATGTGCTAACGTTACACCTACCCTGGTACGATCGTAGATAGCTATCCCCATCACAGCGGCCAAGGCGTGCGTTACCAAGATGGCGATCACGAGGATAGTTTTGCGCACCCAACCTTTGGCGAAGAACAAGGCTACCATGTAAAGCGGGAACTGGCCCACAAAAGGAATGTCGCTGATGAATTCGTACCTTGTATCTTTCAACAACAGACCGAGACTCATACCGTAGGGAAAGAAGATGGTCATAGGAGTCAGAGTGTGACCTCCTCCACTAAGCAAAGCGCCTGCGAAGAAAAAGAAGATCATTAAACCCACTCCAATCGAGAGAGCAATAATGCATCCGACAATTGGTTTCATGGCCAGCGAACGAGTTGTTAGTCGGCTGCCTATCCTGTTTACTCCCAATCTTTTTTCAACATCAGCTCATCTATCCTGTAGGCGTGAAGCATCTCGTGCATCAGCACGTGCCTGAACATTATATACACCGAGTAGTGGCTGAATGCCTCGTGCTCGGCGGTCCGCTGCCAATCCTCTGCGGATAGCTCCTTCAACCGCTTAACAAGCATCGCTCGCTCGCGCACGTACAGGTCCAGCGCTTCGTCCAGATCTACGCTCAGTAGTGAGCCAGCCTCCTCGTCGGGTGATGGTGCAATAGACTTTATTTTGGGGAACGGTTCAGAGAGCATCAACTCCAGGCGTGCGAGGAATGCCGCGTGTCCGCTAGCTAAATGGCAAGCATTTTCGTGAGCGGACCACTTGTTCGGCGCAGGGCGGCGCTTGAGGTTCTGGGGCGGCACCTCGCGGATGAGCCCAATGATGATGCCGGGTGCGGACTCTAAAGAAGTGATCAACGTTTCCGTACTCATAATCTCCTCCGAATCGCGCTGCCGCCAGCAAGCCCCGAACGTTGATGACGCTCGTGAGCGGCGCGCCCACTCAACTTAACAAAGAAGCCCACTCATGGCGAGTCTGCTCCTTGGATGTGCGAGGGAGTTATTTAGCCCTCCTCAGCACAGCAATCGTGCCATCCGGTTCCATACGATGATACATGCCATTGCATGAGGTTATTGGTCCGACAACGAGATTGTACTTCTCCACAAAGTCAGCGCGATGATTCCAGTTAACGAAACAAGAACTATGCATAGCTGAGTCTGAGAATCGCCATAACGGATCTTTGGGATCCGAGATGAAATGAGAGGTGGCCACGATCTTATCGACATCCGTAATAACGCTCTCGCATATTGAGCATTCTGTTTTGCCGCGAAGAACGATTGCCATAAGAAAATTATCTCCTTAATTGGAGTGGTGCTTCTTCGGCGGGGGCAGATCGCGACGTAATCCACGAGGCGTAATCAAACACCATATGAGGCCCACGCCAGCAGCGCAATGGCAATCACTAATGGAACCCACGCTTTCCATTTCGGAAATGAGATCACTGCGGCGACAAACAATAGCAGCAAGCTTAAGGCTCTCCACTCGAATTGCCACTGTGGCGGGCGCGGCGCTCCCCAAGCCCATTTAAAGGCAGGTGGATCAAATCGCTCGATCAGGAAATGTGGAATTGCGAAACTTACGAACGCGATTAATGCCACCCATGGACCTATCGACCGAATTCTGTTGAACCAGGTTCTCAATCAATCACCTACGATTCACATGATAGGCAGCTGTCTGGGAAGCGTTAGTTCATTGCGAACGACTCAAGGTGTAACTGAAATCGATCGTGCCGACGAGCGGTTGCTTGCGCTCGTCGAGAAGGAACAGGACGTTGTCATCCGCCTTCCACAACAGCATGGGCCCTTCGGTTCCAGTACCGTCCAGTTGATAGACGATCGCGTCAGCGTCCGCGGCGGTCCCGCGCACAATGCGCCACGCTCCTTCACGGGCGATGTGGTGCAACGATCCTTCAATCTTGTACCTCGTCGGCTCCCGCGTGTTTGGGTTCTGGAGTAATGTGACACGCCATTTCAAACGTTGGCACCCGTCGTTGAGGGTGATGTGAAGCGCGCGCACGAGGCTTGT
>DATFRK010000421.1:0-2395 GCA_035263325.1 Pyrinomonadaceae bacterium
CGGGCGAAACGCTCCATCAGATTCTCTCGCATCGATTGATAGGCTGACTCGGTGAGTTGTATATCCGTCAGGTTCCGTACGTCGTTGGTGTTCAGCGTTTGGTTTTGAAATGCCGGCGATGTAACGACAACTGCGGACCGCTGACCGGCATAGATCTCGTTTAGCTGAATAGCCTGACCCCGCCACAATATTTCATTTGGCTCACGACGACGAAATGTTACGTCGACGATCAATGTGGATTGGTATTGCAGCACCTCATCAAATTGGTTTACCGACCAGGTTACGTTATTGAAAGAACGCACAACCCCGCTCAAGATCGCATCCGCCTGATCCGCCTGGTCCACGAGTCGCAGTTCGCCCCTGCGATATAACTCGCTTCGTAACGCTGTGGCTAATTCATAATGTAGGCTAATGTCCCGAGTTCGATTCAGAAACGGCTCTACGTATACAGAGTGGATATCTTTGGGAAAAAGATCGCTCCGTCCCGCGAATTGATAACCGCAACCGAGCAGGAATAGGAACGAGAGATAACTGCACGGCCTCATAAGAGATTGAAATATCCTTTTTTGGCCCATCCTCTTAACCCTCCACTACGATATTCACAAGCCGTCTCGGGACGTGAATGACCTTTTGAACCTTTTTGCCATCTAGAAAACTCTTCACTTTCTGATCCTGCAATGCCTCCGACTCAATTTCCCTTTGATCGACCTCGGCAGCAACGGTAATCCTGCCGCGCACCTTCCCGTTAACTTGTACCACAATCAGCAGCTGTTCTTCTTCGAGCGCCTCTTTCGAGTATTTCGGCCAAATAACGGCATCCAGACTGCCTCGATGATCTAGAGACTCCCACAACTCGCTCGCGATATGAGGCACAAAGGGGTAAAGCATGGTGATAATCGTTTCTAACCCTGCTTTGATGACCGGCATCCCAATTCCTAACTTCGACTTGTCTTGGACGCTGGCACTGAGGGCGTTGAAGAGTTCCATGATGGCGGCAATCGCCGTGTTAAAGTGAAATCTCGATTCGATGTCTTCCGTGACCTTCTTAATGGTCCTATGAATCAACCGGTACAGATTCCTAAGATCGCCAGGAACATCGCTTTGCGAAAAATCGGACCTCGCGGCGATCAAAGCCTTGCGATGTTGGAAGGTGAAACGCCACAAACGCGTAAGAAACCTATAGGCCCCTTCCACTCCTTGATCGCTCCATTCCAAATCCTTTTCCGGAGGACCCGCAAACAGCTCAAACAATCGGCCGGTGTCAGCCCCAAATTTGTCGCGGATTACGTCGTCGGACACGACGTTGCCCTTAGACTTTGACATCTTGGCACCGTCCTTAACAACCATGCCTTGGGAAAGCAGCGCGTTGAAGGGCTCGTCCACCTTCACGAGCCCGAGATCGCGCAGTACCTTGGTGTAAAACCGCGCGTAGAGGAGGTGGAGCACAGCATGCTCGATACCACCGATGTATTGATCCACTGGCATCCAGTACGCCGCCGCGTCCCGCTCGACTATACCTCCGTCAAAGTGAGGTGAACAGTAGCGGAGGAAGTACCAAGATGATTCTACAAAGGTGTCCATTGTGTCAGTCTCGCGCCGCGCCTGGCCGCCGCAGCGCGGACAGGTGGCGTTAACGAACGCGTCATGGCCAGAAAGCGGTGAGCCTCCCTTACCGCTGATTTGGACATCATGCGGCAGCATGACCGGGAGATTTTCCTCCTTTTCAGGCACCATGCCACAGGCGTTGCAGTAGAGCACGGGAATCGGAGCACCCCAATAACGTTGGCGACTTATTCCCCAGTCGCGCAGCCGATAATTGACCCTAGCTTCTCCAATCCCCCGCTCGACTAGCCAGTCGACGGCTCGCCGTTTGGCGTCGGCCACCATTAGTCCGTCAAGGAAACCCGAATTGATTTTGGTGCCCTCACCCGTGTACGCCCCGCCGGTCCAGTTCGCCGGCCGGCTGACCGTCTCGATAATGTCGAGCCCGTGCGTGTTCGCGAAATCCCAGTCCCGCTGGTCCTCTCCGGGCACAGCCATGATAGCTCCGGTACCGTAAATCATGAGCACATAGTCAGCGATAAACAGCGGTATCTCCCTTCCGTTGAAGGGATTAATCACGTGTGCAGAGAGCCTGAGGCCGCGCTTGGGCCGATCTTCGGCCACCCGTTCCTGCTCAGACTGCTTGAGCACTTCGGCGCGGAAGCGTTTCACCTCCGCCCGCTCATGAGGTTCGGTCACCAGCTGGTCCACCAGCGGATGTTCGGGCGCCAGCACAGCGTAAGTCATGCCGAATCCAGTGTCGGGCCGTGTGGTAAACACTCGGATCTTCAGGTCCGGGTGACCAACTACCGGCAGGTCGAACTCCGCGCCCTCGCTACGGCCGATCCAGTTT
>DATFRK010000422.1:0-7711 GCA_035263325.1 Pyrinomonadaceae bacterium
CGATTTCGGCTGAAATTAAATAATAAAACGAATGACTGGACACCTAAAAATTATCCGCTTGGTATTTCTCAGCAGTGAACGTAACAAACCACGGCACAAGGCCGTGGCATTGAAGGGTGGATTTGCGGAAGTCCCTGTAGCAAAAAGCGTAACAAACCACGGCACAAGGCCGTGGCATTGAAGGGTGGATTTGCGGAAGTTCCCTGTAGCAAAAAGCGTAACAAACCACGGCACAAGGCCGTGGCATTAAAGGGGGGATTTGCGCGAGTTCCTTGTAGCAAAAAAGCGTAACAAACCACGGCACAAGGCCGTGGCATTGGGACCTTGACCTCATCCTATTGACAATACATGAGTGTGCTCATATATTTTCGTGAGTATACTCATGGCGCCAGCAAAGAAACGTCCCCCGAGGTCGCAGACGCAAGGCAAGCCCGCGAGAACGTCAACTCGCGTGGGCCATAAGAAGTCACGACCAGCCACGCGCAGGGCGACCCAGAAGCAAAGAATCCGCGACAGCATTGTTAAGGCCGCGCTGACTCTGTTTCAAACGAAAGGCTTTGACGCTACCACCACCCGGGCGATCGCCCGTAAAGCCGGCATCGCCGAAGGCACCGTCTTTAACTATTTCAAAAGCAAGGATGATATTGCCCTCTATTTCTTCGAAGCGGAGGTCGATCACGCGATGGCATCCGTGCGCGAGAACCGGCGGTTGCGCAAGGCCCCGCTGCCGGAGAAGTTGTTTGCGCTGATCAATAGCCAACTCGAATACCTGGCTCCTTACGAACGCTTCATTGGCAGCGCCCTGATTCACGCTTTGAAACCGCAATCGTCACTTGGTCCATTCAGTCATCGCGCAATGGAGCTGCGCCATCGTTACCTGCGATTTGTGGAAGAGTTGATCGAAGAGTCGATTCCGCAGCCGCAGCATCCGCTGGGCTTTCTCGCGTCCGAAGTGTTTTGGATCTACTACCTCGGGGTGCTGTTGTACTGGCTGTACGATTCGTCTCCGGGAAAGCAGCACACGCTGGCCTTTCTCGATCGCTCACTGAACGTCGGCGTGATGATCTTGAAACAAGGGAAGCGCTAGATGCCCGGTAGACGAAACAGTTCAGTCCAACGCGCGCTCGGCATGGCTTCGGCAGGCGCCGGAGTGGTTGGGAGCTATCTTGGTTATGCCCTGCAGCGCGCGTTCCTGGGCGAAGCTGAAAGCAAGGCCAAACTCAAGGCCACGCACCAGCGCGCAGCGCGCCGGGTGGCTGACGAAATGAAATCGTTGCGTGGTGCGGCGATGAAGATTGGTCAGACACTAAGCCTGCAAACCGGCACTTTGCCGGAGGAAACACTGGCCGAGTTTGCCGCCCTGCAGATGAACGCCCCGCCCATGCATCCTTCGCTTCTCCGCGTGCAGTTCAAGCGAAGTATGGGCCAGGAACCGGAAGATGTCTTCAAAGAGTTCAACCTGGTGCCTTTTGCCGCGGCCTCGCTGGGCCAGGTACACCGAGCCGTGACTCGCGAAGGAGAACGGGTGGCCGTCAAGATTCAATACCCAGGGATCCGCGACGCCATTGAGAATGACTTCAAGGTCTTTCGCACCTTAATCACACCCGCACGGACAACAGGGCATGTGCCTGGGGCCGCCATCGCGGAAGTCGAGCAGCAAATTCTGGCCGAAACTGACTATCAGCGGGAAGGGCGGAACATTGAGTTTTTTAGACAGCGCCTGGCTCCTCTGTCCTTTGTTAAAGTGCCTCGGTTTCTGCCTGCTTATTCCTCCGACAAAGTGCTGACGATGGCCTTGATGAAAGGCCGGCACCTGGATGACTTCCTCGAGCAGCGTCCCCCAGCGAAACTCAAAAATGAACTGGGCGCGCGTTTATTCGAGCTCTTCTATTTTCAGGTGCTGCGGATGGGCGCTCTTCATGCTGATCCACATTGGGGAAACTACCTGTTCAGCAACGATGCTCGCATCGCGCTCGTCGATTTCGGTTGCGCTAAGCATTTGTTACCGGAATCGGTGGCCTATTTACGCAGTATCTTTCTGTATCCCGGCTCAATTCATTCCGCCGAGTTTAAGCAGCTGCTGGAAAAGTGCTACCGGGCTGCGGGCCAAAGGCTACTACCAGCAGCGCGAAATGCTTTGCTCAGTTTCGCGGACAACTTCTATCGCAAGGTTTATCCGCCAGATGGGGAAAGCGAACAGCCTTTTGACTTTGGTGATCCCGGGTTCCTTCACGACTTTCTTTCTGAATCGACAAATCTCTTTCGCACCAAAGGGATCTTGCCAGACTTGATTTTCATGGGCCGCGCCGAGATGGGGTTGTACCAAACTCTCCATCGTTTGCGGGCACGCGTGCACACGAGTCAGATTGTGAGGAAATATTTGTAACCAAGTAGATTTCTAGTGCTGGGCGGCTTTACCTTCGACATTCAAAAATACCACCAATTTGCCTTGCTGCTTCGTTTGTGTGAGTTCGTGTAATTCGTGGATCGTACATTTCGGGTGGGGAACAGACGATCCACGAAATCACGCGAAACGCCACAGTCTTTGCCGTTGGTGGTAGTTCATCGTTAACGTTTTGAACATGACAGTGTATGGCGGTGGTCGGTGAATAAAGTGTGGAATTACTTCACTTGATCCGCCCAGCGCGCTATCCCGAGAGCACTCATCACCAACTCAACCGAAAGGGCCGTGAGGATGATACCCATCACACGTTCCAACAGTAATGAGCCGCTCTTTCCGATCACGCGCAGAATCGGTTCGGAGAGCAGCATTAATAAGCAGGTAATCCCCAGAATGACGAGCACGACAACTGCTGTCATGACCTGGGTTGGAATTGAGAAAGCCTGATTGTCCGTAAGCAAAACGACGGCCATGATGGCTTCGGGACCAACGATTGACGGCACAGCCAGAGGAAACACCGCTATATCGTGCCCGGCCTCGGGATTCGCTGAGATCTCCGACGCCTGACCGAAAATCATTTGCACACCGAAGAGAAAAAGAACGATGCCACCCGCCAGTTGTAGCGAGATGAGCTTGATGTGCATGGCCGCCAGAATGATTTGACCGATGACAATCGACCCTAACATCAGCAACGCCGAATAAGCCGCCGCCTTGATAGCCACCTTCCTGCGCTCCGCCGCCGTCAAACTGGAAGTGAGAGCCGTAAAAAGTAGCACCGACCCAAGCGGCTCGATCGTCACCCAGATCAGTAGCGCATCGTAAAGTAGCTTCTGCGACACTTTGATGGCTCAGTCTTAACTCGCTAAATGCTGAGGTCGTCCGTTTAGGTTCCCTGTCCGCCGGCCCCAGTCGATCTTCCTGCCTCAGCCTCCGTTCCGCCACTGAGCGCCAGGCGGAGTTGCTCTTCAGTCTCCGGTGGCAGCGAGGTTTGAATCACCGTTCCGCCATACTTGGCTATCTCCGGCAACACACGATCCGGGACCCCGCCACGCGCCAACACGAATAGCGCTGAGGTGTTGGGTTGAAATTTTTCGGCGAGCGCGCGCATGAAGTTGTCGTCTATACCGTAGTCCGAAAGCTTTCCGGCGATTGCTCCCCACCCGGCGCCGATTGCGGCACCAATGATCGGAGAGAAGAACAACAACCCGATGAGCATTCCCCAAAGAGCACCGTTGAGTGCTTTGATGCCAACTAGCGGAACGGACTGATTGAGATGAACCTTTCCCTGGTCATCGCGCGTCACTACGACGGCGTCAACGAGATCGACCAAATACTCTTTTTGCAAGCGTCCCAAAACGCTGCGTACCTCCAGAGCCCGATTCTTGTCGGGATAAGCGATTGCCACTAGCGTAGCCATAACGATTCTCCTTGCTTTATTTGAATTATCATCAGTCGGAGGCGATAAGGTTAGAGGGAGTGTTGTCGAGCGACGGTTAGCGTTGTCGCACGACGAATGTCGACGAGTTCCACTTCCTTGCCGGGGAGAGAATAATGATGACGATGGGTTACGAGTATCAGGTATTGGGTGTATTTTCAGGAAAGATTGCCCGTAGACTCTTATCGTGCTCTGATTGTTCACCCGGTTTACCGCTATGAAGGAAACGATTGAGCTGCAGCAGCGTGAACTCGTCACGATTCCCGTTACCCTTGAATCGCGGCAAGAGCCAGGTACATTCCGCCGCTTCCACCGCGGCACGCAAGCACCATTCGCAATTCGCTGGTTTGGTATGACGGCTTTGGCGGGCCACCTGCGGCACCTTCTGGCTGCAACTGCGGCGAGCAGCAACTTCGATCTGCGCGATTGGATGCGACCCATCACTGCTAACGTTCTTTTGGACCGCGTTGGCCAGGTCCTTGGCGCCTCGACAGCAGAAGGCAGCTTGTCAGAACGACTCGGTCGCGACGTATGGATCGACTTTGTGGCAGATACCGGAGACGACTACGACGTTAGCATGGCGGTGGGACGAATGATCTTTAACGAGTATGCGCTTTCCGGAGAAGAGTCACGCATCTTACCGCGAGGTGACTTGCTCATGTTTGGCGGTGATACTGCTTATCCTGTTGCCTCAGCGGACGAGCTCGAACGCCGCCTGCTTAGTCCCTGGAATGCGGTTCTGCGCGAACACGCGAGCGATGATCGCCCTCGCGTTTTACTTGGTATCCCTGGCAACCACGATTGGTACGATGGCCTCGACGGATTCTGCCGACTTTTCCGGAGAAGCGTGCTTTCTGATCTCGGCCCGGCAACCGGCGGTGAACGAGCGTCGCCGTCGGCGTATTCTGCCTCGGAGCGGGTCGAAGGTTATCTCAAACGGCAGCTTCATCTCGACGAACTCACAGAATCCATGCGCCTGGCGGAAGAAGCGATCGAGTCTTTGCGCGCCCTACTGAAGAGATCCACTGTCAAGAGTAGAAGTCGGCTTGGTCTCAGAGGGTACCAATCGGTCCAAGAGGCATCGTACTGGGCTCTGTCTCTTGCGCCAGGTCTGGAACTTTGGGGTGTCGACCGTCAGCTCCGCGAGGCCGATTTTCGCCAGCGTGTCTTCTTCTCGCAACGGCGGGCGGAAGCACAACCGCCCAGGATCCTTTTTGTAGCACCCGATCCGGCACTTGCGTATGGCGATCCTAATGAGCCGGGCGACAAACTTCTCGAAGCCTGTGGCTTGTCGCTCGCTTCAGACAAAGTGTTCTTTTTAACCGGTGACATCCACCACTATGAACGGCTGGTCGTAGAGAGATCTCTGCATGTCATCGCCGGTGGCGGTGGTGCGTTTCTTCATGGAAGTCGTCTCGCGTTGGGTTCGGGAACCTTTCCCGCTGAATTTGTTTATCCCGACAGAAAAACCAGCCAACGGCTGGCCCTGGGAGTGCCGCTCCACCTCGCTGCCGGGACCGGTGGTTTTCTGCCTCACGGATTGTTCGCGCTAATTGCCAGCCTTGAGCTGCTTGCTCTCCGCCGCAGTCCGATCGTGGTCGTCGTGTTGGTTGCCGTTCTCACTCTCGTGATAACGGTCGGACTGGGCCTTGCCGCGCGCGCCCGCTTGCAACGGCCCACGGCAACCTGGTTGCTGTCGGCGCTATTTGGTTTGGTCCTGGGACTGGGCCCTTTGGGGATTTACTACGTAATTACTCGGGTGTTGCCGTGGTTGAATCATTTCGCACCGGTGGTCCTGCTACACATGTTCATGGGCAGTTTACTGTTCGGGTTGTTTCTACTAGCACTGGAGATCACGGGGCTCGACCATCAGCATGCTTTTGCTGCCCTGGGACATCCGGGTTTCCGCCACTTCGTCCGCCTCTGCGTCCACCAAGACGGCAAGGTTGAAGGCTTCGTGATCGGCAAGGACGACCCAATAGGAGCAGATCCGCCTGTTCTCATCGACCGGTTCAGCTGGGATTGAATGGCCTGAGACCCTGTCGTTTGACGCCTTGAGAATGCCTTGCACTTTTATTGTTTTCACACATTAGTGAAATATTGCCGTTACTATAGGACCGGAATCATACCGTTTTGCGGTTGTATCAAACCTGTCGGCGGTCTCTTTCGATTAGTGGCCCATGACAGGAGGAGGAGTCTCCAAACCAGCCATGCCAGCCGATCCTGACACAAGAAATGAGTTGCAGCGACCGGACTCAGAAACGGCGCTTGTCAAAGTCGAGTCAGACAAACCCGCTGAAGGAATAGATGTTCAGAGTGAACGGCAACTAACCCGCCGGCAAGCGGCCTCCAGTGGTCTAAAGAAATGGACGATTCGCGTGGCGGTATTGGCGGCGGTGGTGTTAGTGGGCGCGTTCTTTATTTGGCGCAGCAAGCGGGCGACACAAGTTACGATCGTCCAACCAAAGCTTGTTCCAATCACTGAAAGCGTTGCCAGTAGTGGCAGGGTCACAGGAACCACTGAAACATTTGTCGGCGCACAGGCGCAGGGTGTTGTGGACAGACTTTATGTGAAGGAAGGGAATCAAGTTAAGGCGGGACAGACGTTAGCGGTCTTGAAGAACGACGTTGCGGAAGCGCAAGTGACGCAAGCGCAACAAGCTGTCGAAACAGCGCGGGCCCAACTGACGCAAACTTCGCGTGGTCCATTGACGTCGGAACTTGAAGCAGCCACGGCGCAGGCAAAGCAAGCCGAAGCGCAGGTGACCCAACAGCGCGCCGCCATCACGCAGGCGCAGAAGACAGTCGTGCAGCAACAAGCGCAGCTCAAGCAATTGCAGGCTGAAGCAGACCTGGACTCCAAACAATATACCCGTACTCGCACACTGGCCGAGCAGGGAGTTGTACCGCGCGCGGAATTGGACCAGGCACAAACGACTTTGCAAGTAGCCCGGGAACGCGTTGCCGCGCAGCAACAGGCAATCGCCTTGGCCCAAGCCAACGTGCGACAGGCGCGCGCAAGTTTGCAATCGGCGCAGGCAAATGCTTTGGCCCAACAAGCACGGGCACGTACCGTGCAGAGCGGCGCGCGTCCCGAAGATGTTCAGGTTGCGCGACGCCGTTTGGACGAAGCCGGAAAAGCATTGGAGGTGGCACGGCGGCAAGCCTCAAATTCGGTGGTGACCGCGCCTTTCGCAGGTTTAGTGACTGAGATCACCGCCCAGCTTGGGCAATCAGTAGGCGCGCAGGGAGTCCTGAGGTTGGTTAGCGGAGAACTGGAGATTCGGGTTGATGTTGACGAGAGCAATCTGGCTGATTTGAAACTCGGGCAATCCGCGGTTATCTCCTCGAGCACTTTCACCGACAGCACGTTTGAGGGTTCCGTCACCAGACTGGGTCCGGCGGTGGATGTATCGCGCGGTACGATTCAGGTCACGGTTGTGCCTACGGATAGTCCCGATTGGTTGAGACCCGGACAAACCGTAAACGTCAACATCATCACGGCCAAGAGCGTGCCGCGTTTGCTTGTTCCTGCGACTGCAGTGACTCGCTCCGGCGATCAGACCATCGTCTTTGTAGTAGCCAACGGAGTCGCGCTCGAGAAGCCCGTTGTCACCAGGGCGCCAACCAGGGACGGCGTGCCGGTAATCGCGGGTTTGAATGGTGACGAACAGATCATCGTCGATGCGGGAAAGATCACCGGCGGGCAGAGAGTACGAATTGCCAGGGGTTAGCTAGTGGACACGTTGCTAAGAATTCTTGTGCCGCGCAAGATTCGCTTCGAGACACAAGTTGCCGTGCGTCACCTGGTCTCCGGTGGTGGCCAAACACTACTGACAGTCAGTGCCGTTGCTGCCGGCGTGATTATCGTGATC
>DATFRK010000423.1:0-2823 GCA_035263325.1 Pyrinomonadaceae bacterium
GGACCCCGAACACGTAAAGAGTCTGCTGATTGGCGAATCACACCTGGAACTGGTTCACGTTATCAGCCCCTCCAGCCCTTCCCCGGTGCAAACCTTTTTTTCGAAGGAAGAGGCGATGGCGTCGCTTAACAGCGGCGGAAACATTCCCGCCAATCGACGTATTCTGCCTTACACCGAACGCGCGGATCTGACTTCGACTGAGCCGAACGCTCCAAAACCAAAGAAATACGTCGTGGTGGAATCACCGGCCATCATTGATGGTATTGATCTGCGCACAGCCAGTGCGATTCCCGAACGGGCGGGTGGCGACAAATATCAAATTGCCTTTTCACTGAAGAAAAGCGGTGCTGATAAATTCGGCGCATGGACTGGAGCGAACGTTAACGAGTACATGGGAGTCGTGCTCAATAACGAAGTGAAGTCCATCGCTTACATCAAGTCGCAGATCTTCGATCAGGGCGAAATCACCGGTAACTTCACGAAAGAACAGGGTGAAGATCTGGCGTTGACGCTGCGTTCCGGCGCTTTGCCCGCTCCTATTGAATATCAGGAAGAGCGCACGGTGGGCCCGAGCCTCGGCGCGGATTCAATTAAGGCCGGCGTACAGGCTTCGCTGCTGGGATTGGCGCTGGTGGTCGCTTTCATGTTGTTTTATTACCGCGGTGCAGGTGTAAACGCCATCGTCGCCTTAATGCTTAACATGATCCTGATGTTGGCGGGATTAATCATGTTCAATGCGACGCTGACGCTGCCGGGCATTGCCGGCATCATCCTGACAATTGGCATGGCGGTCGACTCGAACGTGTTGATTTTCGAGCGCATTCGCGAGGAGATGCGGTCCGGCAAAACAATACCCTCCGCGGTCGAGCAGGGTTTTGCGCACGCCTTCGTAACGATCATCGACACGCACGTGACCACAATTGTGTCGTCGGTATTTCTCTACTTTTTCTCAAGTGGCGCGCCGATGATCCGCGGATTCGCGGTAACTCTCGCGCTCGGCTTGGTGGTAAACCTGTTTTCTGCGGTCTACGTCTCGCGAACGATTTTCATCTGGCTGCTGGGTCGTAAGGGTGGGAGAGTGGAATCGTTGAGCATCTAGTTATTTACTAAGCAATAGTTTTCATGATCAGACTATTTCACGAAATCAATATCGACTGGCTGGGTAAGCGGAGGATTTTCATCGGCCTTTCCATAGCTCTCATGCTGGCAGGAATGGGCACCGCGCTTTACCGTCACAAGTTCCACCCGAACGGTACTGACGCCTTCAACCTCGGCGTCGACTTTAAAGGTGGCACCGTAGTAACAGTTAGATTCAAACAGCCTCCGGCGGTCGAAGCGCTGCGGGCCGCAGTTCAGAGTGCAGGCGTCAGGGATGCGGTCATTCAACCAGTGCTCGACAAGGCAGGAGAGTTCCTCATCAAAGTGCCGCAGCAAGCCCAGGATGCGACGCAAACTCAGGCCGGCGTCGATCCCGCGCGAGCCAGAGTGGCGCAGGCGCTTAAAACTTTCGGAGATGGAAACGCCGAGATTCGCGGTAACGAAGCTGTCGGCGCGATCGCGAGCAAGCAATTGCGTACGCAGGCCATCGCGGTAACAGTCGCCGCTCTGATCGGCATGCTGCTTTTCATTGCATTTCGATTCGAATGGACTTACGGAGCGGCTGCAGTGATCGCGGTCTTCCACACCGTCCTGGTAACGCTCGGCCTCTTTTCAATATTTCAAATTGAGATCAATTTGACGGTGATTGCGGCGTTGTTGACGCTGGTCGGTTTCGATGTAAATGACTCGATCGTCATCTTCGACCGCATTCGTGAGAACCGAAAGCTGTACCGGCGAATGAGTCTCTATGATGTGACGAATCTTTCGATCAACCAGACTCTGTCGCGTACCGTGATTACGTCCGGACTCGTATTTCTGTCGGTGGTTGCGCTAGTTTTGCTGGGCGGCGAAACGTTGAGACCATTCTCGTTAGCGCTGTTGATGGGTATTATATTTGGTACCTACGACACCATCGCCGTGGCCGGCCCAATCATGGTTTGGTGGGAGCGTCGACTCGCTGCTGCCGACAAGGTGGCGGTCGTCACTCCACGTGGAGCCGGCGTGCCGGCAAAAGGAAATTCCGCACGGATCGAGCCCGGCCGTAACGGCGTGGGCAAGCCATCAAGAGTCGCCTGATCGGGAACAAATCCAACTCTGCGGTTTCTAATCTGTTGTGTTTTATTGGCCGGCAGGCAGGCAACACTCGAGAACAAATGACTGCGTTTATTAAAGGCGTTTGTTCTTGACTTTGAAAGTAAATGCAGCTTAGACTGCGCAGCGTTGCTGGCCAATTAAATACGCATCGTTACGGTGCCCTTGCTTCGCAGGAAAAGGGACGCTCGGGGAGATGTAACGTCGGGGGCCGGTTTATTTGTGTGTAACCGGGCAGCTGGGCTCGACGTTAATACACAATCACTCCGCGGTTACCTTCTTCTTGTTTGCATTAGCGGTTCGATCGTGTGGATTAGCAGGTTGATCCATTCAAAGACCGCGACCCAATTTGGCGCCGAATTTTTTGGAGGAAGAGAATGTTTGAACATTTAGTTGAGTCCGGATCGCATTCAGAAGACCTTAAACGAAAAGGTTCGTTTCTCCTCGGCTTCACGGCTCTGTATGGGGTTTTGATATTTACAACGCTGATCGTTGGCATCCTGGTGGCGCCCGCAATCATCGACCAGCAGACGCTGGAATTGACCGCCCTGATTGCGCCGGTTCCGGTTCCTGTGGCAAACCAGCCTAAGCAGGAAGCAAAGCCGGAAAAAGTCGAGCTGTCCAAGAACGTCG
>DATFRK010000424.1:0-3284 GCA_035263325.1 Pyrinomonadaceae bacterium
GCCTCGTCCACCAACAGTAGCTCCCAGGACTGTTGTACCGAGGGCATTCGGCGAAGTCGCCATGATGTTGCTCAGGATGTTATTGAAGAACACATCATAGTTAATCGCGAAGCCACCTCTGATCACAGTCTTCTCGGTTCCCACCATCTTGCCCATCCAGCCGGAATCAAAATGCGGCGAGTAAGCAAAACTGAAACGTGGTCCCCAATTATTGTTGTCTCGCTGTTGTTCCACTCGAGTTTGAAGTGGAGCGTCAAAGCCTGTGAACGCCGGGAACGGTGCGTTATTAGCGACCGCACCGAAGTTCTCATAACGCAAACCCAGGTTGATCGTCAGGTTTGGTCTGACTTTCCAGGTGTCGTTAATGAAGTAGGCCTGAGTGTTGAGATTGGGATAGTCGAGGCCAGCACCAAAGACTTTTGCTGCTGCCCCGGACCCAACGCCGGAAAACGCATCGACGAAGTTGCCGAAGGTTGGAAACCCACCACCCGCGGCAAATGTCAGCGTGCCTCTTGTATTGATAGGCACAAACTGTTTCGCTCGCTGCAGGTTGATGTCAGCACCGACACGCAACGTATGGTTACCTCGCGTGTGCGTCAGGGTGTCCTGGAATTGATAGTTGTTGAAGATCCGGCCTTGCACGAAACTCTGTGACAGTCCCACAGTCGAAATCGTGGTGCCGTTGAAGAGGAACTGTGGACCACTGCTAACAAGATCCGTGTCGCGTGGTCCAAAGAACAAGTTGAACCGGCCGTAACCAAAGCGCGCCTCATTTAGAGTGCGCGGCGAGAAGACGTAGGTGTCGCTGGCGTAGAAGTTTTGCGTCAGCGAAGGCACGTCAATCTCAAAGCCGGGAAATTGGCTTCCTGCGATACCCGTAGACGGGTCAGGAAATTGATTACTGAAAAGTTGATTTGTTGCCAGGTAGCGGAACGAGGCACTGTTCTTTGACGACGAGTTCCAGTCAATCCGCGTCAGATAGTCGTAGGTATTGACCGGTTGCGCGCTGAAGTTAGTAGCAGTGCCGAACTGGATGTCAGGTCTACCACCGCCCAGGGGCACGTTAATCAGACTCGTCTGTCCGCGCAGATTGCCAACTATGCCCAGGTAACGATCCAGGTTTGCGCTGGTGCCTGCGGGAAACAAGGCCCTCAACTGATTGAATCCAGCTTCGGTTGGCACGATCGCTCTGCCAGGAACGGCGCCAGCTCGCACCAGGTCGGCCTGGAAGGTGCCAAAGAAGAACAACTTGTTTTTCAGGATTGGACCACCAAACGAACCACCGAAGGTGTTCTGCGTTGCTTGAGGCACCTCAGTTAATCCTGACTGCGCTTTCTGTCCGGGCGTAAGCGCATCGAAGGCCGAATTCTGAATAATGTCGTAAGCCGATCCGTGGAACTCATTTGATCCACTGCGGGTAATGACATTGACCACGGCGCCACCAGCGCGTCCATATTCGGCCGAGTAGTTACCGCCAAGCACTGACACTTGCGAATATGCATCGCGCACTGTCGGTTGATAGACCTGACCCGTAATCGAGTTATCATTGTTGTCGAGACCGTCAACAAGTTGATTATTGCCACGCGGTCGCAGTCCATTGATCGAGAATTCTGTTCCCTGGACAAAGCCTCCGGCGACGCCGTTCGCCCCGCCGACATCAGCGACGCCTGGCAAAGTGAACACCAGGTTTACCGGATTCAGTCCGAGTACCGGCAAGTCTCTGATTTCTCGTTCACCAAGGGTGGCTGTCCTGGCCCCATCAGTGTTTTGAATCACCACCTCATTCGTACCCGTGATGACCACTTCTTCAGTCGGGCTGCCGATCTCAAGACGCACCGACACGTTTGCTGTTTGTGCAGCATTCACTTCAACACGGTCCACTTTGGCCGTCTTGAAGCCTGAGCCTGATGCTTCCAGTGAATACGATCCTGGATCGACAGCGTCCAGGCGAAAGCTACCATTGCTGTCAGATACCGTTTCGCGCACGGCACCAGTTTTTAGATTTGTGATCTTAACCGTGGCGTTGGGGATACTAGCGCCGTTCTGATCTTCTACTATTCCGACTACAAACCCCTTACTGGTTTGCGCGGACGCAGAAGCTATACAGCTCAGTATCAGGATGAGAACCATCCCTAACCGACTCTTGTACCTATCCATACTGCGTAACTCCTTTTCCTTGTTCTCCAATTTTTCCGATCTCACGATCGACTAGCCTGGGGAATTTAAATCGTTGTGCTAATTCGCCTGGACCTGCTTCCAAACTTTCGTAAACACGTGCGAGGCAAACTTCACAACGCTGGTACAACTGGCGCAAGAGATGTGCCCCAACCAGAAAATGGGAATGTTCGCCAGTTCGTCACGCGAACGATCACCTTCATCCCATTGGTTAACTTGCCCAATTTGGATTTCTTGCAGATAAATCTCCGCTTTTGGATCGAAGTGCACGAAGAGAAAAAGCGCCGCCGCCATTTGTTATCCAATCTCTCGGAATTTTACAGGCGGGATAGGCTCTAAAAGTCTTCGGAAAGTTGTATAAGTGTGAGGTTTCAAAAGGTCCTATTCGTATCATGTGGTCCAAGATAACGAGTTTTGTTTTTAGTCTCTATCCTAAATCTCATTGCTGCATAGTGTTGCGGATTTTTTCCTTGACTTCGGATAGCCATTGGAATAGAGTGCGCGGCACCTCCCGACCTCCCGACTTATAAAACAACAAAAAGACAGCCCAGTAAGCGCTGTTACCTGTTGCAGGTCTTACACCTGATCTCTCCCACAATCGGGGACTGAGTAGTCCTCTACTTGTGTGGGAATCCTTCGCTCTAGCCCCGACTCACTAGAGCTGCCTCGCATTGCACCCAGTTAAGGGATCAAGTTCAAGCAGGGGTTTTATGTGTCGGCAGAATCCTGCAATTTGCCAATGGGCAAGTTGTCGGTTCTGTTCTGCAAACCGCGTTTCGCAGCTCATAGGAGGTGAAGATTAAATGAGAAGAGGTTTGCAAGTCGTAGCTTTACTGCTATTTGCGACGGCCCTCGCTCTGCCGCTGAGTTTTACGAGGTCCGTCGAAGGTCAGGGAGCACAAGAAGCTTTAACTACCGACATGGATGCCAAGACCGATGATCTATTCAACGGCTTCGGCGCCCGTGGCACACCCGTAGACGAGTGCGTAGCCGAACCTGAACCACCGACGGCGCGGGGCAACGGCAGATTCGAAGACAACAAATTTATCTTCAGTGAACGAGAGTCAGTGGCCGATGGACTTGGACCAACTTATAACGACGTTGGCTGC
>DATFRK010000425.1:0-5341 GCA_035263325.1 Pyrinomonadaceae bacterium
GGTAGGGGCGGAAGCGCAGTCCAAGAAGAAAAAGAAGCATCGCACAGCCAAGCCGGCGGCGGCCAAGCCACTCATCACCAATCCCACCATTGCGCCGCCCGACGGCACTGCCAACGGCGACGTGAAGGTGATTAGTACGGCTGATCAGGATCCAGCCGAGGTAGACAACTCTAACTCGCAACCAAAGAAATCGAAGTCGTCCTCTACTCGCGTCAACGGTGACGAGGACGACATGAAACAGACTATCACCACGCTCTCGAACCAGGTCAATAAGCTTAATGACAAGCTTACCCAGATGCAGGAAGACGATCGAGAGCGGCTGGAGATGGAACGTCTCACCCGCGCTGAGCAACGCGCTGAACAACTGCGGCAGCAATTGATCGACGTGCAGAGCAAGCTGGCAGATCTACAGTCAAGGATGGAGCAGGTCGACTATTCTCTAAAGCCGGAGAACATCGACCGGGCCACCCAGTCGTACGGCGCAGTGCATCCGGAAGAAGCGCGTGAGGCCCGCCGGAAGCAACTCGAATCCGAAAAGAAGCGCTTACAGGATCAGATCGATATTCTGACAACGAGCAAGACCCGTTTGGAGCAGTCTCTTGCAGCAGCGGATAATGAAGTGGATTTGCTACGCGCCAAGCGTCAGCAAAAGGAGCTGGACGACGCTATCCCCAAAACCGATGCTCGTCCGAGTAATCCACGCAAGCCTGAGCCATAAATCCCGGGCAGTACACTGAGCCAGTTGCCAATCTAGTCGCCATCCAGGTTTCCCTGTGGACTGTCTTCACCGCCACGGGCTCGGGCGAGTGAGAGCTCCATCTGCACATCGGCTCTCACATATTCACCACCAATGCTCACCGGCACGCGTTTAAAGCCGTGATTTTCGTAGAGTCGCAAGGCTGGACCAAGGATTGAGTTCGTTAGTAAGACCAGGGTTTCAGCACCCGCATTTCGAGCAAACTCAATTCCTGCTCGCAGCAACAGACCTCCGTACCCGCGTCCCTGGGCCTTTGGGCTAACTGCCATTTTGGCAATTTCGTAGACGCGAGCGTCGTGGCGCACCACCGCACAGGTGCCTACAACTTCCCCACCTGTAACCACAAAAAAGATCTGTCCGCCCGGGCTGACAATCGTAGTGAAAGGATCGGCGAACAGAACTCGATCGGCTTCTTCGATAGCGAAGTAGCGCTCAATCCATTCCCGGTTCAAGCTCTCGAAGTGCGGTGCCAGGGTTTCGTTAAAGGGAATGATTTCGCCCGGCTGATAAGTCATTCAAGTAATGCTCAGCGCAACAAATAGACCAAAACCGCCAACCACACAATCACCAGCACGACTATACCTAACCACATGAGCACGAATGAGCGTTCTTGTTGCGGCGTGGCATCGGCCGGCAGCGTTGTTATGCCAATAGCCCAGTGAATGCCCCTGATGAACCTTGCCAACACGTGAATCATTGTTGCTACTGCGGCGGCACCTCGTTGCCGATGTTCATCACTACTCGAAAACCAACGAAGTCGCGGCGGCTGTGTGGAGCAAAGCCTATTCGTTTGGCAGAACGTTGCGTGTCAGGCGCATCAAGCCACGACCCACCACGAATTACGCGCACAGAATTGTTGTCACCCGGGACTGGACTTTCGTCGCTTCCGTCGCGTGGATAGTCCTTAGCAAACGAATCCTGGCACCACTCCGATACGTTGCCGACAATATCGTACAACTTCCACGGGTTCGCTTTATATTGCCCCACGTCTGCGAGCAAGGTCGTGCCATCGTCAAAGGGAAAGAACAGGTTCCAGTTGGCGAATCGTTTGTGTCCTGAAGTGTCGGCTACATTGCCGAAGCCTTTTCCTTGCGCCTCGGCGCTACCCCAAAAGAATCGCGTGTGAGTACCTGCGCGCGCCGCATACTCCCACTGAGCTTCAGTTGGCAGTCGCAGGGCAAAGTGTTCGACGAACTGTTGTGCGTCAGCCCAGGTAATCTGGACCACCGGATGGTTATTGTTAAGTTTGTACTGCTTGAGGTTCGGAAACGGGTTGCGCCAGTTGGCCGTGGCATTCCATTGCCGGTCGCCCTGCACGGTTGAGGCAAAGGCGCCTTTTCCGTAGCGTCCCCCTTCTTCGACCCCACGCTCGGCGTCAGTGAGGTAACCTGTTTCCTGGACAAACTTGCGGAACTGTTCGACCGTAACCTCTGTCTCGCCGATGTAAAACGGTTGACGCACGAAGCGATGGTGCTGGCGTTCCATAGGTGACCGGTCCGGCTCCGATGTTGGGGATCCCATCTGAAACTCACCTGACGGAATGAGGATAAGTGCAATACCACTCGGCTGGTGCACAATTCTCTCGGGCCACATTGGCAGCGCCTCTGTTTTCGCATTTGCTGTTACCTTGCCAACCAGGTTCTGAAACAGGCTCGCAGCCAAAGCGGCCATTACGATCAGCAAAATCAGTAACCGTTTCATTTGGAAGTCTCCTTGACCTTGCTAGGCGGGAAAGTTTGCTTCCGCTTTTACTCTTTTAGCTTGCAGGATATGTCGTTGTTCATGGACGACGATGAGTCGGAAGGCATCCATCAGACTGTAGGTAATAAAACCAGCCACCGGCGACGTAATGATTAACGCCTCGTGGTCCAAACCTTGAGTGGCGTTCATGAAGTCCATCACTCTGCCTTGCTGGTCCACGAAGTCTTTGACGATCGTCTCGCGCAAGTCGCTTTGGGCCGGCTGAAATCTTTTCGGAGCTTTGTACTTGCGCGTCGAGGTGGGGCGTTGCGAGCTGACTATCAGTCTGCCCCAGAGCCTGGGCAGTACGGGGATACGTTCCATGGCTTTGGTTTTGTGTTCCCCTTTGACGATTGAATCGAAGATAGGAAAGAAGCCCTTGTTCGCGACGATGAGATGTTCGAAACACTGGGCCACGCTCCAACGTTCGGCGGAGGGTTTCCAGTTGAGTTGCGCTGCTGTCAATGGTCCGAAGGTGTTGCTCGTATCGGTCGCGATTTGCTTTACCTCATCGATTAGTTGGGTCAATTCCGCAGCAGTGTTGCCCATGATTACCTCTTCCGGTCTTTCTTTGTTTGCGCTTTCCAGTCTTCAGCTACGATGGCCCAGCGTTCGTGATCTCGCCAACGGCCGCCGATTTTAAGATATCTGCGCGAGAATCCTTCACAAACGAAGCCGGCTCTTTTTACGAGGGCAATGGACGCGGTGTTCCCTGGTTGGATGTTCGCTTCGAGACGGTGGAGCTTTAATTTGGTAAATGCGTGAACGAGCATGAGCTGAAGCGCTTCCGTCATGTATCCCTGGCGCGCATGCTTCTCGCCGATGTAATAGCCAAGGTATGCGTTGCGAAAAGGTCCGTGAAAGATCTGGCTCAGGTTAATGATCCCGAGGATACAATCGTCTTTCTTTCGGCAAACCAGGAAGTAGGCGAAACTGTCGCTGCTGGCTCTTTCCAGTAAGGAAAGATATTGCGCGGGCTCTTTGGCGGGTGCGACCAGTCCGCGGTGAAATTTCCGGCTTGAGCGATTAAGGGCGAGCAGTTCTTGTTGATCGTCCTTCGTGGGCGCGCGCAAGTAAACTTTTGGAGTGCGGGGGCTTGTCACCGCTTTTGTGATTAACTCCTTGGGTTTCGCTGCAGTAGCGACTGTAAAGGAAGGCTCAACCTCTACAATTTCGCCCTCCTTGACCGTCGAGCTACTGCACCGACGAGATGTCACCGCACCCCAAAGAGACTAGCGACTTTTGTATTCTTCGACAACTTGATTAAGGCTGACTGAGTCGGAATAACCAGGATCTTGCGTTTGTCCACTGTCGCATAGATCAGCGCCATTAGTTCCGGTTTGTCTTTGCCAGACCAATAGCTGGGGCCAATTGTCACGACTCTCTTATTGGCGCCGGCGAAAACCAGCGCTCCTCCTTGAGCATCGATCTCGATTCGCTCAACTTCGTCCCATCTGATTGCATAGGTTGCCAACGGCGTTTTGTAGGTGATGTAGTCGGGAGTTATTTCCACTGTTCCCACCGACGCTACCAGGTAGACTCCCAACAGGCCGAAAAGCAAGAAGTAGGGTGAGACGTTGCCTTGACCAGCGCGCCACGACATCACTGCGCAAAAAAGAGAGAAAGCAATGCAGACCCAGCCGACGACCTGGGCGTAAGTGGGCTTGCCGACCAGAGGCTGAGTAAAGTTTGCCGGTACCATTTCTTTCTCCCCTGGCTTGGCTGAACCCGTTCGCGGGTCATCAATAGAAACGCAGTCTTCCTTCCATCGAGGTGATCACAATCCTTCCCTGTCTTACGTAGAAGATCGTGGTTTCTGCAGTGATTGACCTAACTGTCTTGCCGGACGCGGTGAGCGTCTCATAGAAGTCGTCGCTGACCATCGCGCTTTGACCGTCGCCAAAGATCTTCACTCTAACGTTCTTCCGTTCACAGTCATATCCGAATCGGGTGCGAAGTGCCTGGCGCGTTTGTGACTCGTATTGAGCGCGAGTCATGTTGATCTCTTTTTCTCTACCTGGCCCGGTGACGGTGAGTTTGATCTTTACGTCGCTCGCCAACGGAGCCATGATCCCGGCCAGGTTCCTGCCCCGGGTTGCCTTATCTACCGCATTCAAAATGGCCAGGGCTTTTTCTTGGGTGATGGTGGTTTGAGTTTGCGCGTACGCATTGGCCGCGGCCGTCAGCACGAGGGCGAGGCAGGCGACCGGGATAATCGACAGACGGAGTCTCATGGTTGTTCCCCTTTCGAAAGAGTTGAGTTGGTGGAATTTACACAGAGAGGAAGGGGTAAGAATTATCGGCTCCAAGAATTAGCGTTTATTACTCGCCAATTTGTAAGGAACCTTTGTGTTTGCAATCGAACGCATTGTTCCCTCCTTAGAGGTGATCACAATTTGGCCCTCTTTGACGTAGAAGGTAAGCACTTCTGAAGCGACCCACTTGACACCCCTGCCGTACAGGGTTCGGAGTTCATGATTGTCGTCAGTCACTATCGCACTTTGACCGTCGTCAAGAATCTTTACCTGGATGTTTTTGCGCACGCAATTATACGTGTACCGTTCGCGCACGAACTCTTTAGCACCCTCTTCATACTGCGCCCGATTTCTTTTGACCTCGAGCTGTTTGTCTTGAAGTATGTACGTGTATTTGATCTTAACGTCAGTTGCTATAGGAGCAAGCATACCGGCGAGATTCTTAGCCCTCGTAGCTTTATCCAGGGAGTTCAAGATGTCGAGGACTTTTTCTTCGGTGATTGCAGTTTGCGTTTGCCCGTACGCATTGGCTGTGAACAGTAGAGCGCCAGCCAAACAGGTGGCCAGCGAGAGCGACAGTCGTAGCTTC
>DATFRK010000426.1:0-3129 GCA_035263325.1 Pyrinomonadaceae bacterium
CACGAACACTTCGTCCATCCGGTGATCATGAGAGAGGCGCGCTACCTACCGCCGTTGGCGCCAGGATTCAGTATCGAAATGAAACCCGAGTCGTTGGCCAGGTTTCAATTTCCTGAGGGAATAGCCTGGGGCAACGGAAACTTGTGAATTAGGAGTCATCGTAATGATCGTAAACAAACGAATATTTATTGCCGCTCTGGTATTGGTAATGGGACAGGCGGCCGCTGTTGTCGCTCAGAACCCCGGCGCTGAAGAACGTAAACCGAGTAAGCCGATCCGTCACTTTGTTGTCACCTCGGCCCAATCGCTGGCCGAGGTCGAGAAGAAGATACAGTCGGCAAACAAGGTGGAAGAATTGGTCGGCGGCGAAGGTATGGAAGTACGTGTCGCCATTCAGCACGAAAAGGACACGACGGCGGCAAACGCTGAGTTGCACGACGCTTCCGATGATGTCTACTACGTGCTGGAAGGTTCGGCAACGTTAACTTTAGGGGGTGCTTTGGACTCGCCACGGGAGATAGAACCAGGCGAATGGCGTGCGCCGCGCATAGTTGATGGTCAGAAGGTGGAAATCAAGAAAGGTGATCTGATCATCGTTCCGCGAGGGACGCCACATCATCGCAGTACTGCGGGCCAGGACTTCACGATGATCTTGATCAAGGTCTACGACAAACCATTACCGGCGCCAAAGTCGGCGACAAAATAGTTAAGAATAGGTCGTATAGGTCCTATATTTCGTGAACGATGATCCGACTCTTTAGGAGCAGAATAATGAAACACCTCTCCTTTTCTCTTCTTCCTATTGTTTTGCTGGCGGCGCCAGCTTTTGCCCAAAGTAGTGCTGGCCCCGCGAATAGTTGCGCGGAGGTCACCACCCGAGCGGAACGCGCCGAGGCCCGACTGAAAGACTGGCCCAATCTCGGTCGCTATCACGAGGAAAACACGAAACTCGCAGCGCCGGCCAAGAACGAAGAACGGGTCGTGTTCATGGGCGACTCAATTACTGACGGTTGGCACAACCCAAACAGCGGCGGCTTCTTTCCCGGCAAACCTTATGCGAATCGTGGCATCAGTGGCCAAACAACCCCACAAATGCTGATCCGCTTCCGTCCCGACGTGATCGAGCTACAACCAAAGGTCGTCGTGATCCTGGCCGGGACCAATGATATTGCCGGCAACACCGGTCCCACCACGCTTGCCGCCATCGAAGACAACCTGACTACCATGGCTGAACTGGCCAAAGCCCATGGGATTCGGGTGGTGCTTGCTTCACTGCTTCCGGTGAGTGACTACGAAGTCAGAGACGGAAAGCCGATCGTTCAGACTGTGCGCCGGCCGCCCGAACAGATCAAGGCGCTGAATAACTGGATGAAGGAGTACGTGGCCAAGAATCATCTGGTCTATCTCGACTATTTTTCGGCGATGGTCGACGACAAGGGTTTTTTGAAAGACGAGTTGAGCGATGATGGCTTACATCCAAATCCGAAAGGCTACGCAGTCATGAACCCGCTGGCCGCGGCTGCGATTGCCACCAGCCTCAAACGCGGCCAGTAGTGTTTCGCAATGCCGACTACTCTCGAAGATATCGCCCGCGCGCTCAACGTCTCCAAGATGACGGTCTCACGGGCGATAAATAACCATCCGGAGATCAGTCGCGACACGCGCGAGCGAATCCTCCGTACCGCGCGGAAGATGAATTATCGCCCCAATCAGTTTGCCCGGGCGCTGACCACCAATCACTCCTATCTTATCGGTATCGTTGTGCCCGACTTGATGCATTCCTACTTCGCGGAGATTTGCCGGGGTGTCGAATCCCGCGCGCGCCCAGTCGGTTATCAGAATCTGATCTGCAGCACTGACGAAGAAGCAGCGAAGGAGTTATCAGAGGTCGAAGCCCTCTTGTCGCGTACCGATGGACTTATCGTGGCCTCGGCTGCGTCGACGCGCGAGCTCAAGGCTTACCGGCAATTGCTAAAAGAAGGCGCGAAGATCGTGCTGATAGATCGTTTGCTTGAAGGATTACACTGTCCGGCCGTGACCACCGACGACGTCAAGGTGGGCCTTTTGGCCACCGAACACCTGATCGAGCTCGGTCACCGCCAGGTTGGTTTCCTGCGCGGGGCGGACGTTTCAACTTCTACTAAGCGTGAGGAAGGTTATCGCCAGGCCTTGACCAAACACCGCTTGCGAATTGAGGGGAGGTTGATGCGCGATTGCGGTTTCACCGAAAGCGACGGCTACAACGCCATGAGTGTTTGGTTGAAAGAAGGCGGGGTGCCACCCGCAGTTTTTGCGGCGAACGATCCGGCTGCAATTGGCGCGATGGCTGCAATCAATGAAGCGGGCCTCACCATCCCACAGGACCTCGCGATTGTAGGCGTGGGCAACATTCACTACGGAGACATGTTGCAAGTACCGCTGACGACGGTCTCCTGGTCCAAGATGCTCATGGGCCAGGCAGCGGCGGAGTTATTACTGAAGATGATCGATGGCAAATCAGTAAAGAAGAGTTTAGTGACCGTGGTGGAACCGGAGCTGATCGTGCGCCGATCATGTGGTGGGTGAGAAATTACGGTTCTTCGAGAGTCGCAACCCCTGCCCTGATTTTCTCTGCGCAGCCTCAGCGTCTCTTGCCTCTGCGGTAGAGTGCATCTTTCGCGTCAACGCTACCCGCAGAGTCTCAGAGACGCTGAGGTGGCGCACAGAGAAGTTTGATTGCATCTATAGCCAACCACTTCTCATTAACCTTGCTCAACGAAAATCCTTACGTTAGATTGTCACTGGTTCCCTGCGGTGCTAATCGTCACGCGCCTGTGCGACGTCAAGAAAAACTTCTTACCTGAAGAGGAAGTTTACTCGACCACTTTTCACCCTTACGCTAACTCTCCTTGAGCCGGGAAAGATCGCTATGTCAACCGCACTATGTACTCACTGTGGATTTGTCGGCTATTGGTCGGACGAACAATGTGCGCGCTGTGGCGCCGAGTTGATTCAAACGCCAGCTGCAAGCGACAAGGGACAAGCTACGTTCGCTGCCGGACTAGGTACCGGACCCGAGTTTGTACCTTCGCCACGTATCGGACCATTTGATGGCGTCGGTGCGGTCCTAGGACCGACGCTTAGTATGTT
>DATFRK010000427.1:0-5934 GCA_035263325.1 Pyrinomonadaceae bacterium
ACCACGGCGGCGACTATCAATAGAATGATCAAACTTTCCAAGCTCATGTTCAAGTGCATGTTCAAGTTCATGGTTCTACTCCAATTTCTCCGGCCGAAAGCGGCAACCAGATACCACCAGGGATGAATGCGAGAGTGTGTATCGGTTGTGTTTTTTAGCCGGTATAAATAATGGGGCAGTGTGTGCCCGCTTAGAGCGTCACCCGCCGCCCTTTAATCTCTTGGTAGATCAGCACTCCCGCCGCAATCAGCAGGAGCGGGTAAATCAACGGACCACCAAAGCCGACGACCAGGCCCACCAACAATAGAGCTAAAAGAACAACACAGATTGCCCAGAGCATAGTTCACCTCAAAATTTGCTTTTGGTACACATCCTCCGGGTCGAGGGAGCCGACACCGGTTGGTATTTGAAGGATAGGCCGACTCTGGAAATTTGGCTGTCCAGAATTGGACAGTGTTGAAAAGAAATATGGCGAGGCCCGCGGGCAGGCGCTCTCCGCGCCAGGCGATCTGAGCCAGGGTACTCGGTGAGCTTCCGTTCTTGGATAAGGAGGAAGTGATCCGGATTCGTCTCGATCAGTTCCACTGTTAGGTTGCAAAACTCGGATCGTCCAGCGCGGCGGCGATTGTCCAAGACAGCTCACAATAATTCATTCAAGAACTTTGTGCGCGCGGACGATAAATCTCCTGGGTGCGGAGCCTACTAAATCGAACGGGTAACAGGTCACCAGGGTGAGAATGTCGTCATCGTCATTATCCAGCACTTCAGTCTCCTCGGGGTCGACCACTTTGGTCGAGTCCACGCAATAGCGATAGGACCCATTTAACGTTGTCAATGTGATTTCATCGTTTACTCGGATCTTGCGCAGCCCTCTGAAAAACGTGTCACGGTGTCCTGCAAGCGCGACGTTCCCTCGCCCACCTGGCAGCGGAGTGCCGGGAAAATGCCCGACCGCCCGTTGCAATGTCCCTTCATCTATGCCTTCCACCATCATCGCTGCCAGGCCGATTCTACTTATCTCGATTCGTCCCAACAGATCGCCCTCACGGGCGGCGTCGCCAAGACTCTTCGCGCGCGCAGCGTCACCTTCTGCCAGGTCTAGAGGGAGGGGCGATGGGTGAAGGTGTTCACCGTTGCCGGTCGCCGGCCTCAGCCGCTTCAATGCATCTTCAAATCGACGGTTTTGATCGTCTTGATAGACTCTCGCGTCGAGCAGCTCGAGGCCGACGTAACCGAGCGCAAGGATGCCAATGATAAAAAAGAGGGTTCGGCACCAACGAAGAAACGAACTGGTTCGTGCCGGCGGAACCCTCCGCGAATTAATCCCTAAGATTATAAGACTGATTTCCTTCACCGCCCTTTCAATTTGCGGCGGGAGATGCCCCGCCTCAGTCGATGAAACTCATAGACGAGCCTCTGACCACTCTGATGATCAGCCATCCGGGATAAATTGCTGTCCAATAATGAACAAGTAAGGAAAGCCTGGATAGATGAGCTTTTGCGATTTTGAACAACCGGGTATGTCAGTTAAGGATTCGCGATCGAAGGTGTTCGACAGTCGCTAAGGCTTCAAGGGTGCGTAATAACCGGCACGGGTGCGTACCATCAGGCGGTCACGCCCAGGCGCTTTAGCCTTGACCTCGATGACCCGATACTTCCCGTCGTACCTTGTATTCGTGGGAGTATAGGAGAGAGTGTACTGGTTGCGAATATCACGAGCGATTCTGTCGCAAATGGGAAGAACATCCTTGACTGACTCTGGAAAGAAAGCCTCTCCACCCGTAGCCTTTGCAAGCTGCTTAAGCGAACCTGGGTTTCGGTCGGGATCGTCCCTGTCATAGAGACCTATGGTGTAGATGATAGCCTCGGAATGTCTCGCCAGGGCCATGAGACTGGCCAGGTTGTGTCGGCTCGCGTTGTCGGCCCCATCGCTGATCACGATCAGCACCTGTTTGTCCCGATTACCCCACTTCAGGTGTTCGAGCGCGGCAGCCACAGCATCGTAGAGCGCCGTCATGCCGTCCGCAGCAATTTTAGACAGGGCAAACTCCAATTGAGCTGGTTTGTCCGTGAACGGCGTATTTGCTGGTAGGCTAAATGAAACATGCTCGTTGAAGTTGACCACGAAAATCTGATCCTTCTTGTTGCTGGCGCGCGCAAACGCCAGGGCGGCCGCAATAACTTCTGTGCGCTTCGGTCGCATGCTCCCACTGTTGTCGATAACCAAACCAACCGTGACCGGAATATCTTCATGGTTGAAGAAGTCGATTTGTTGGAGGACTCCGTCCTCATAAACCTGAAAGTCTTCTTTGCCGAGCCCAGAAACTGGAATACTTTTGCGGTCCTGCACGCTCGCGTGCAAGACCACGAGGTCAATATATATCTTTATCGCGTCGTGTTTATCATGATTATCTGGGCGAGGTTGCGAATGCCGGGATTCTTGAGGCAGGGCAAAGCTTGGAAGAACAATCAGTAAAAAAAGCAAGGCCGCCCCGACCTGACTTATAGCAGAGGCGGTTTTTGCAGGTTGTAGCGATTTTGACGGCTCTCTCATCGCTCCAGTCCTTTCATTGAATCTAAGCGGTAGCCGGGAGTGCCCTCCCGGCTACCGCTTATGTAGGGTCTCCTCACCTACACCCTACACCTTCACAACTCGAGACCTCAGTTAACTCGCCCACTCCACGAAAACCTTAACTCACCTCGCTTAAGCAGTTCGCTTTCGAACAGCTAAAAGAGCAAAGCCCGTGCCCAGCGACAGCAATCCAATTAATCCCAAAAGTGGCAAGGGGCTGGCCGTTTGGGGCAACTTCTCCGGACGCTGCGTGGCGTCCGCATCTGCTGTCGGTTGCGCAGGCTTAGGCGTAGCGACCTGAGCGATTTCAACCTCTTCTCCTGTCGGTTTAACGGCCGTGAGAGGTGCTTCCTTCAAAACTACTACAGGCTCGTTTGCCGGCTTGGCGATTTCCGATTCCAGTTCGGAAGGCATCGTGGGAACCTGCTGACTGGTTACCTTCGCCAGTTCGAGAGCCCTTCTCTTCGGATACACAAATTCCTGCCCCGAATCATCCCCCGGATAAAACCAGGCCCTGATGGCTTGCGGTTCGCCGGCCGCCCTTTCCCCAAACATCATTACCGTGTTGTCGGTCACCTGCAAACGATAATTCGGTATCGCGAGGATAGTCGCGTAAATGTGTGTTTGATCCTCGTTGAAAATCTGAACGATATGGCGGTCAGACATCGAATCCAGCAGCTTAAAGACGTAGCTACCAGGCTGCAAAACAATGTCGCCCGGAATCTCGACCGGCTGGTCGATTGTCACGATGGTTTTCTTGTTCCAACTGTCTGCTTCCACCCCGGGTGAAAACACCATGGCCATGAGACATACACAAAAGATTGTCACGATTACTTTGAATCGATTCATAATTATTCTCCTCCCTCTACTAAGATTGGTAGATTAGGTTCTACAGTTTCATTTCACTGTAATGTGCAGTCAGTAGATCTCATTTCTAGATTCCATGTTGTTCAATACCGGACAACTTTAAAAATTATTTTGGAATGACAAGGGGGGGGAGGGGGAGGCAAAATAGACGATAAGTGCTCAGGCGATTCGTGACATAAACGCCCCGCCTATTGCGCCTGGAATTTGCCATTCGTCCGGGCGCCACGAGACTTTGTAGTAACGCGCCAGTTGATCGAGGTCGAAGCGCAAGTTGTCCCAGTCGCGTTGGGCTCGCGCATCGAGCTGACGACGACGTAGAAAGCTGTCTATCGAGGAGGCGCGATCAATCAGTTCCTGGGCATCGGCGGCGAGAGCTTGCCGATTGTCGTAGCGTTCCCGGAACCGGGCCGTCTCAGCCTCAAACTCGCTGACTAACTCGTTGATGTTCTCTTCCCTCTGCGCGCCATTCTGCCGGCTTTGATCGAGCGTCGCACCGAGGCTGTTGCGAAAAGCCTGTGTGCGGGTCTCGATGCGTTGAAGGATCGGCTCTACCTGCCCGTAACTGGCGCGAGGTGCGCGCCCCTGGGCGTGCGCAGTCAGGGCAGTGATGAGCAGGCTCATCACTATTACTAAACTAGCCTTTCTCATGCTCTGAATCATATGGTCATCTTTCCGTTCCGAGTTGCCTTCTCAACTACCTGTTCTTGGTCAGTGATAGGAAACTTTTTATACACATTCATCTTGCCCTTTAGTAAGGCTGCACGTTAAAGATCTGCTGCAGAATGTTACCCACCAGGCTATACACACCATTAGAGTTTCTACCATACTGAAAGCGGCCATAGTAGCCGTCTTGATAGCCGCGACTGAAGCCTTCGCGGAAGTAGTAGCGGTACTCATTCAAATCAACGTAATAACCATTGTAACCGTAGGTTGCATCCTGATAGGCATATGAATCTCTATAGCTGAAGCGCGCACGATCCTCTCGGTCGGCTTGTCCGGCACGAACGCCCTCCCCATAGCCGTAGTTCAAAGCTTGACGGAGCATCTCCACACCATATTGATTCGTCCGGTAGTATCTCCCGCTACGAGAGTAACGATAGCTAGGAGCCAAATATTGGTAAGAACGCGCGTTCTGAAGATTTATCCGGTCCTGACGAAGGCGCTCGAGATATTGTTGCTGAAAACGCCAGTGCGCCTGACGCCGTTGTTGCTGCAGTAGCTGTCCCCGCTGTTGCGCGAGACGCTCCAGCTGATGCCGCTCTTGATTATACTGGTTCAGACGCTGCTGTTGAATGAGCTGTTGCTGCCGTTCCTGTTCTTGTTGCCGCTGCTGCGCCGCTCGCTGCTGTTGCTGAGCTTGACGCTGTTTTTGTTGCCAATCAACTTGACGCTGCTGTTCTTCTTGCCGAACTCGACGCGCTTGTTGTTGCTGATCAACTTGACGCTGACGCTCTTGCTGCCGAACTTGACGCTGTTGCTGCTGATCAGCTTGCTTCTGCTGTTCCTTAGCCTCCTTTTGTTGCTTCTTTTCATCCTTCCTTTGTTGGGACTGTTCTTGCCTAGGATGCTGTTCTTGCGAGCTGGCTAGCCCGCTTGTCCCGAGCAGCAACGCCACCCCGGTAACGGACACTATGACCATGCGTTTAATGAAGTTAAATTTCATCGTAACCTCCTCCTTAGTGTTGATCGAATCACATATGTGAAGGATCGGTTTGAGTGTTAATTGACTTTCTCGATTATCCGCCAGCCTGAGATAAATTCCTGTTCAGTATTGGACCACTTAATTCCCGCCAGCCGTCCATTTACTAATGCCGGCAACTGATTGATGTTATCGCGTCCGATGATCTCCAAGGCTTCGCTGACCGGCGTTTCCGGCGTCACGGTCTTCAGCCGTTCAAAGTGGCGCATCACATCGAAGACAGTGATGTAAGGCCAGCGCTCCCTTGCGATGCCTCTGACCTCATTCGGAGTAACCAGGCCAGTCACCTCTTCCTTCACGGCGATGGCGGGGTGGCGACCGCTGTTTTTTACGCTCGCTGAAACAGTGGTCCAGAGTCCCGGCGAGATGCCCTGCGGTCGCGTGCAAGACCACGAGGTCAAGATTTTTGGTTGATCCTCAATCAGACACATACCGGCGCCTCGTCAGCAACCCCAGGAAGGAAACGAACAACGCTGCTCCGATAATTGCCCAGAATATCGGGAAGTTCGTACTACCGGTTTGCAAGGTGAAGATATGAGGTAAGCTGAACTCTCTGACGGCCCAGGTTCCAAGAAATGCGCCGATGAAGCCGAGCACGATTGAGCCTAACAACCCGCCTCGTGAATATCCCGCCATCATTTGTCCGATCGCGCCTACCACGGCGGCGACTATCAATAGAATGATCAAACTTTCCAAGCTCATGTTCAAGTGCATGTTCAAGTTCATGGTTCTACTCCAATTTCTCCGGCCGAAAGCGGCAACCAGATACCACCAGGGATGAATGCGAGAGTGTGTA